>CALUZM010000055.1 GCA_944325245.1 uncultured Massilimicrobiota sp.
ACAGCTTCATCATTGGCATCTAAGCTAACTAAACCTTCAACACAGTGACGTAAAACGTTCATTGATCCTGAAGATGTCGTTAAAATAGAATCCATTTCAGGTGGTTCTTGCCCTAAGTTAACTGTAATTTCTTTAGAGCCTGCTGATCCACCACTACCACAACCAACTAACATAGCTAAACAAGTTAGTGAAGCGGCAGCTTTTGCAAACCAATTTCTTTTCATTTTTTTATTTCCCTCCTCCAAAATAACCAATCACGTTAGTTATTCTTCCCTAATATATCACAAGTTGTATAATTTTGCTATAGTTTTTTTACGAGTTTGCGATAATTCAACTGTATTTTATCATTTTTTGTATTTTTTCTAAAAAAATAGTGGTTTTTCTTTAGGATGTATACAATTTTACAAGTATTGTTTCATTGTTTAAACACTCTATTAAGATTTTTCATCCTCTTTTTGTTTGATATGAACGTCAATTTGCTGAGCTGGAATGGCAACATGCAACTCTTTAAAAATATTTTGAATAGCCGCCAGCAAGTCATCATTTAAATCATAAAAATGTTCATTTTCTGCCCATGCCCAAATCTGCATTGTTAAGCTTTGTTCTTTATATCCTGTAATTTTCACATCAGGTGAAGGATCTTTGAGGGCATAAGGATGCTTTTCAATAACTTTCATAATAGCCTGTTTTAAAGCATCAATATCATTATCATGATGGATATCAAAAGAAATTGTCACACGCCTTATTTTTTCATGAGAATAATTTACAAAGCTTGAAGAAATTAAATCATTGTTAGGAATCACAACCATTTTATTATCAAAAGTCATAATAATTGTATATAATAGCTGAATTTCTTGAACTGTTCCTACATAATTATCAATTTCAATAATGTCTCCTTTCACAAAGGGCTTAGAAAACAGAATTGTAATACCAGAAGCAATACCTTTCATAGAATCCTGAATCCCTAAAGCAATCGCTGCTCCTGCTGTTGTTAAAACCGCAACTAGTGATGTTGTCGGTACACCGAGTTGTGCTATAACTGTAATCACAACAATAATCTTTAAACCAATATTTAAAATAGAAATCACAAAATTTTCTATAATACCATCAACCTGACTTCTACGCATCATTTTAGAAAGTATATGCAAAACAATTTTGACAACATACCATCCAATCACAAAAATCAAAAGGGCTTCTATGATATTCATACCAAAATCTACATATTTCTCAATATATTTATTAATCATTTTTTACCTTCTTTCTTTTGCCCATATCTTATCACATTCATATTGAAAAAGAAATGTACAATGCTTTATAGGATTTCTCTTTTCTATGAATATATCATCATTATTTAAACAAAACATTAACTTTCTTCTCACAAAAACAGTTGCATTATTTTTTTATTCGGCTACAATAATAGTATTAGTAAATAAGGAGGATGTTTCATGAAAGTCGCAATAATGACTGATAGTAATAGTGGAATCACACAAGACGAAGCCAAAAAGTTAGGTGTATTTGTTTTACCTATGCCTTTTACCATCGATGGGCAAGAATATAAAGAAGATATCAATCTGACTCAGGATGAATTTTATGAAAAATTAATGAACGGCGCAGAAGTCTTTACTTCTCAACCTGCCGCTGGTGAAGTAACAGCACTTTTTGATCGTATTTTAGAAGAATATGATCAGATTGTTCATATTCCTATGTCCAGTGGATTAAGTGGTTCTTGCCAGACAGCCAAAATGCTAGCTGATGATGAAGCCTATAAAGGAAAAGTTTTTGTTGTGGATTCACAACGTATCTCAGTGACTCAGAAATGGGATGTCTTTGATGCTTTGGATCTTGCGAAAGCAGGAAAAAATGCTCAAGAAATTCACGATATCCTCATGCAAAATAAACTCAATGCTTCTATTTATATCACTGTCAATACTTTAGAATATCTCAAAAAAGGTGGACGTATTACACCTGCTGCCGCTGCTTTAGGTGGTTTATTAAAAATCAAGCCTATTTTAACAATTCAAGGTGAAAAACTTGATTCATTCCAAAAAACCAGAACAATGCAAAAAGCAGAAAAAATTATGATTGAAGCAATTCGTCATGATATTGAAGAACGTATTGATCCTCATAATGAAGAGATGTCTAATACTCGTGTGATGATTGCCTATACATATGATAAAGACCAGGCAGCTGCTTTTAAAAAAACAGTGGAAGAAGCTTTTCCAAACCACGAAGTGATTTGTGATCCACTTTCATTAAGTGTTGCCTGTCACATTGGGCCTCATTCTTTAGCGATTGCCGCTTGTAGAAAGATTTAGTAGCTACCACAATGGTAGCTTTTTTTATAAATTCATATCTTCTATTTGCATTTCACAATGTTTTCAGTTATGATACAGTATGTCAATATGGTAGCTTTGATTTTTTGAACAGCTTTATCCTCATCAGATATAAATCTGAAAGCTTTAATGAAAAAATATATAAAAGATGGTATAATATAAGTAATAGAGAAACTTTTATAAAGCTGTCAATATGCTATGAAAAAGACATCAAAATATATCCATGAAAGAAAGGTGAGAATGAATGGCAGATATGCCTCAAAAACGTTCTTCACGTAGAAGAACATCTTATAATAATAAAAACAAACAACAATCAAAAAAAGAAAAATTATCTATTGATACAAAAGTCTTTGCTTTAGGTGGACTCAATGAAATCGGAAAGAATATGTACTGTATTGAACATGACAATGAACTGGTTATTATTGATGCAGGTGTCAAATTTGCAGAAGATGGTTTACCTGGAATTGATTATGTGATTCCTGATTATACATATTTAAAGCGTAATCAAAAAAAGATTAAAGCCTTATTGATTACTCACGGTCATGAAGATCATATTGGTGGGATTCCTTTCCTTTTACAGGTTGTTCAAATTCCATTTATCTATGCTTCGCCTTTGGCTTGTGCCATGATTAGACGTAAGCTTGAAGAAAAACGTTTAACTCAAGCTACAAAACTGATTCAAATCAATAATTTATCACAGGTTAAAACAAAATATTTTAATATAGGTTTTTTCAGGACAAACCACTCTATTCCTGAATCATTAGGAATTGTTGTCAATACGCCTAATGGACGTATTGTTTCTACTGGGGATTTCAAATTTGATTTAACACCCGTTGGAGATCCAGCTGACTTTCAGGTAATGTCATTTTTAGGAGAGACTGGTGTTACCCTTCTTTTAAGTGATTCTACAAACTCTGAAGTTCCTAACTTTTCTATCAGTGAAAAGCAGGTTGCTTACAGCGTTCAGGAAGAATTTAGAAAAACAGAAGGCCGTTTAATTGTTGCAACCTTTGCATCTAACGTTCATCGTGTACAACAGATCATAGATGCAGCTGTGAAATTTAATCGTAAAATTCTCGTTTTTGGACGTTCTATGGAAAATAATATTCAAGTTTCAAGAAAACTCGGTTATATTAAATGTCCTGATCGTTTCTTTATCAAAAACGATGAAGCCAAACATTTACCTGATAATGAAATTTTGATTTTATGTACGGGTAGTCAAGGTGAAGCATTGGCAGCATTAAGCCGTATTGCAAACGGGACACATCGTCAGGTTTCGATTAAACCAGGTGATACTGTTGTCTTTTCATCCAACCCAATTCCAGGAAATGCCAGCAGTGTCAGCAAAGTCATCAACAAGCTTTATCGTGCCGGAGCTAGAGTTCTGACAAATGAAGCAATTAGTAATCTGCATACTTCTGGACATGCTTCACAGGAAGAACAAAAACTGATGTTACTGTTAACACGTCCCAAATATTTCTTCCCAGTGCATGGAGAATATCGTATGTTGAAAATTCATGCAAAACTATTTGAAGAAGTTGGCCTCACAAAAGGCAATGCCTTTGTTTTATCAAATGGTGATTCTATTCTTTTACATAATGAAGAAGCACGCCTTGGTCCACGTATTCATGTTGATGATATCTATGTCGATGGTAATGATATTACAGGTTTATCAACAGCTGTCTTAAGAGATCGCCAGATTCTTAGTGAAGATGGTATGGTTTCGGTTCTCATTTCAATGGATTCACGTGCTGGATGCCTTTTAAATAAACCAATTATTATGTCACGTGGTTTTGTTTATATGCAGGAAAGTAAAGAAATGATTAGAGAAGCTGAGTTATTAGTGAGTCGAGAACTTTCTAAATTATTAAAAAGAAAAACAACTTTTGGTGAAATCAAGAACACAATCAGGGATACGTTGGCTCCTTACTTTTATCAGAAGACCAAAAGAAATCCAATGATTATTCCTGTTATCATGAATAAAAAAGCATGAAAAAACTGATGAGACGATTAATTCTTTTATTAATCGTCTTTGGTTTATTTTTTCTCGGTTATTATATTTATGCCGTTTCACCAAAAGCTTATGAATTCAATGAACAAAGATATACAAGTTCGCTTATATCTTCAAAACTTAATGGCTTTAAAATAGCCTTTATTTCTGATATCAACTTAACTGACCAAGATAGCTTGGAACGTTTTCAGGATGTAATCAAAGAATTAAATGAAAATCCTTTTGATATGGTTATCTTTGGTGGTGACTTATATGACAAAGAAGTTTTCAGTGCTGATAAAGTTTCTGAAACATTGAAAAATATTCAATGCCAATATGGAAAACTAGCTGTTCTTGGAGAGCAAGATGAAGCTTCTGCATTAGAAGTAACACAAATCTTAAATAATGGTGGTTTTGAAGTTTTAAGCAATGAATCACGACCTATTTACTATAAAGAAACCAACTTTACATTAGTAGCTTATGATTCTACTTATGACTTTTCTACATTAAAAAAAGACGATGATAAATTAACGCTAGGAATCTCACATCAGCCAGATACATTTACACAAGCTCAAGGTCATGTAGACTTACAGTTATCAGGACATAGTCATGGTGGTTCTGTTTATTTCCCATATTTAGGTCCTTTATTATCTATCGAGGGAGCACAAACATATAACCATGGAACATATGAGGAAAAAGGTTCAACACTTATTGTCTCTAATGGACTAACTGGGCCTTCATCTTTCCCATACAAAATTCTTTGTCCTAACCAAGTCAATTTAATAATCTTAACATCAAAAAGCAACGACACTACACAAGCTCAGTAATCGTTGCTTTTTTCATTATTCATACCATACTTCAAATGATACAAAGCTTCTAAAACCTCAAAGATATAAGTAATAGAAAACTTACCAATCAATGAATGATGGTCATTTCCAACTTTTAATATCATATCTATCTTATCACTATAAGGAAACGACTCTAATTGTGTAATCGCAATTGTATAAGCTTCTGTCTTTACCAGTTCTCGCATGGCTTCAATATGGTCCTTAAAAAAACCACCAGCAATTGAAGATACAATCAACAAATCACAATCTTTTAATGTTTTATATATATTTTTTTGTTGTTCTAGTGGGTACATCGCAATACAGTCTTTCCCTAAATAAGAAAGCTCAATCTGGAGTTGCATGGAAACAGATTGGGTAAAGAAATTTCCCGCAAAACATATACGTTTTGCATCATGAATTTTATCAACAATATAAACTAAATCTTCATAATGAATATTATCATATGTATCCTGTAAATTTCGAATAACATTCTGAAAATGATTTTTAAATATATCTTTGCCTTTTTCTAATGTTTCAGGAGAAGGCAACTGATGATCAAAAAGCAATCTTTTTGCATCCTGATTGAAATAATGCAAATTCATTATCACATCTTTTTTAAAGTCTGCAAATGATTCATAATTTAATTTTCGACAAAGTCTTGATATCGTTGCAGTTGAAACATAACACATTTTTGCAACATCAGTAATATTACTATTTGGAATTTCATAAATATTCTGTAATATTTTTTTGGCTGCTCCCCAATAAACATCATGAATGTTTGTCATATTAATAAAATTAATCAAATTATAGAAAGCACTTCTCACTGAGGCTGTCCCTCCTCATATTTCAAAACGGTAACCTCCCCAGTTGTTAAACACAAGCAATTCAATTGCCCTTTGCTTCCTACTGCCAATCCACCATCGATACCAATCTTATTATGATAATCAGGATCATACCATATATCAAATGAATGATCTTCATTAATAAAACAACAAGGCGTATGCCCAAATATATATGTATAATCAGGATTAGCTTCATTGAGATAAAAATATTCACGAATCCACGCCAAAATTTCTTCATCATTTTCTTCCAAAGGAATCTCTGGATCCACTCCAGCATGTACCAAAACATAGTGTTTCCCATTTAAATCCAATTCATAATAACTTGGTAAAGAATCAATAAATTCTATTAACTCTCTAATAAACATACGTTTTAAATCAAAGTATTCTTCATAAGGAATGTAGTCTTTCTGTAAATATTCTCTGATACTATCAATTGTTTTATGACCACCATTTTGTTTCCATAAACGATAAGGATTTGATCTTTCTGAATCCAAATCATTATATTTTAAAGCCGCCAGCATTGATTGACGCATCATAATTTCATGATTACCCTTAATCATATGAATATTTTTCATAGCCTTTACAAAATAATAAATATCAATACTATTAGGTCCTCGATCCATAATATCCCCTAATATATAAAGTTCATCATTATCAGTAAAACCAATACGTTCCAACAATAATTGAAGAAGTACAAATTGTCCATGAAGATCCGATATAACAAATATTCTTTTTTCCATATATCATCACCCCATTACATTCTATCATAATTATTTTTTTTAATAAACTAAAGCCTCTTTATTTTTTTAAAAAATAGAGATCCTTAAAGATCTCTATGCAGTGATGCGTACCTGGAAAATAATTTCAATAGTAGACATACCATCAATAGATGGAATGATATAATAAAGCGTATGATTATCTAACGCAGGAGTCTGATTTTCACCATTCACACGAAATGAATCATCAATATACTCTACATTGTCATCCATTTGATCTGTAAAGACAACTTGCGTTTCTTTAACTAAAGAAGCATTTTTAATAAGGATTGTATAAGTGAGGATGTCTCCTCTACAAGCTTCTTTCTTATCTACAAATTTACAGATGCAAAGCGGTTTTTTCAAATACGTTTCTACACAATTACTGGTACTTGTATGACAAGTGGTTTCTACTTGAGCCTTATTATGAACACAATTCTTTTCCATAATATCCCTCCTTTCACTATAAATTATGATTTCTCATAAATTATTCTTGTTTGTTTGCAATGTTTCTTTTCCATTTCTGTAAAAAGTTTTCTTTTGAATGAAAATAGTATATGATAAAAAAGAAGGTGATGATAGGATGTTTGATGAATTTTATCTTGAGGTTTATCGTGAAATCTTTTTTCGATGGATTATTGTCAATGCTAAACAATATCAAAAAGATCAAATCACTTGTTATGTAACAGTTCAAAATGATAAAACAAAGACAATCTGTTTTGAAACTCATAAAGTCAAAGGTACAATGACAATTTGGTTTAACAATATTGTAGAAGAAGAAATTATACGACCAAGTGATCAGAGACTGCTTTTTTATTTACATTTTACAATTCTGAATCTGTCTCAATGTTGTCATCTGTTTAATGAATTTTATCAGACAATCATCAAACATACACAACAAAAAGAACTTAAAATTGCCTTATGTTGTACAGGTGGGTTATCAACTTCTGTATTCATTGAAGAAATGCAACAGGTTTGTGAATTAGAAAATATTCATTTTCAACTGGTGTCTTTATCTTTAGATCAATTATATCAAAACTATCAGGAATATGATGCTTTATATCTAGCTCCACAGATTGCCCATATGGAACCTGAAATTCTTGCATTAACAAAACATCAAATTCCGCTTTATTGTATTGACGCAACCCTATTTGCAACAAAGAATTATCGTGGTATTATTCAAGTCATTCAAAAGAATATTGAATTTACACATAAACAATAATTTTTGATGTTTTTCACATATTGAATCATACATTTGTTTGTTAGAGTTAAATCAAGGAGGATGAGATGATGCCAAAAAGAATCTTGCAGATTTTCTTTATTTTCTTTTTCCTGATTGGCAGTATTTTCCTTTTTATCAACAAAAGGAGTCATTATACACAAGACTAAACATAAAAACTGATAGTTTAACTATCAGTTTTTTTGACAAATGAGAGATATTGAGCTTTTCTTTGAATATCAACATAAAATAAGAGATGTATACTATTTTCCAAATAATCAACTTGCACAATTTCATATAAATTTTCAATTTCAGAGAAGATTTCTCCTTTTTCATATGGAATATAAATCTCCATTAACTCATAATCTTTATAGAGCATATGGATAATCATATCCTCTAACTTCTCAAGATGTTTTTGTTCTTTCACAGAAATATCTATAAAAGGATGATATTCATGAAGAAACGGTTTTTCTTTTAAATCAATTTTATTATACACATAAATCATAGGTGTATCTTCAACACCAATTTCTTTTAATACAGCCAAAGTTGTCTCAATTTGATTAGGATAATCAAAAGATGATGCATCAATAACATGTAATAATAAATCAGCTTCTTTGACTTCTTCTAAAGTTGAATGAAATGCCTGAACAAATGAATGTGGAAGCTGATGGATAAAACCAACTGTATCGCTCAATATCAAACGATGTTTTTTCAGATAAACTTGTCTTGATGACGTTTGTAATGTCGCAAAAAGCATATCTTTTTCCAATACTTTTTTATGTGTAAAATAATTTAATAAAGATGATTTACCACTATTTGTATAACCAACCAGACATACAACTTTCTCATGGTGAATCTTTCTTTTCTTTCTTTGAGTTTGACGTTGTTTTTCAATAACGTTCAACTCTTTTTGAGCACGTGTTAACTCACGACGAATACGACGACGATCCAATTCAATCTGTTTTTCACCAAGGCCTCTAAAGCCCATTCCACCTTGTTGTGAATATAATTCCTTTTTCATTCCAGCCAGCCTTGGTAGCATATATTGTTGTCGAGCAATACTCACCTGAAGTTTGGCTTCTTTTGTCTTCGCTCTTGAAGCAAAAATACGTAAAATCAAATCACTGCGATCCGTTACTTCCACTAAAAAAGCATCTGTTAAGTTTTTAATCTGCAAAGCACTAAGTTCTTCATTGAAAATGACAATATCATCTTCTTCTATCATGTCTTTAATTTCTGCGACTTTACCTTTGCCAATGTAATATTTAGGAGAAATAGTTTCTAATTTTTGAATGACTACTGTTTTTACATCGATATCGCAGGCATATGCCAATTGTTTCAATTCCTTCATGGAAATATCTAAATCATAGGACATCTGTGGATACTGAACACCAACCAAAATCCCTTTCATATCTCATCACCTCTTTTATACAAGGAGTCTTTATGAAAAAAGCTAATTATTATTTTACACTTTGTCTTGTTCTTTTTACAACTGTTTTTTCTTTTTTAAATATGTTTCAGATTGTGAAGATTTCATCACAAGTTATTCAAATTGTTCTTACAAATTTATTGCCATCATTATTACCTTTTATGATTTTAATATCTTTATGTCTATCACTTGGATTATTTCAAATGCTAAGCTATTTTATACAATTTCTTTTTTCACCACTTTTTCATTTAACACCACATATGTCTTCTCTCTATTTTGTATCATTTTTCTGTGGTTATCCAACAAATGCCAAAATGCTAAGAGAATCTTATGAACTTGGATACATCACCCTCCAACAATTACAACATCTTCTTTCGATAGCTTCATTTTCATCTCTAAGTTTTATCTTTGTCTCTTTAAAGTTGCCTTTTCGTGATGCTTTGCTGATTTACATCAGTCATATTCTTCCAAGTATAATCAAAGCTCTTTTTTATGACGATCATTATCAATGGATGACTTTCCATGACACCATTCAACCCATTCTTCATCCTCATATGCGTTTTGTTGAAGCACTCAAAAAAAGCATTACATCATCCTTAACAGCTTTTATTTTCATATTAGGCTATATGCTTGTCTTTCAATTTATTGGTTATAGTCTCCAAAGTGTTATTCACAACGAATTTCTTTTAAGCATTCTCAAAGGCTTCTTGGAATTTAGCTCTGGAGCCATTCAATTATTACAATATCACAATATGCTTGTCTATCCTTTTGTCAGTTTTTATCTGTCCTTTTCTGGTTTATCCGTCTTGATGCAAGTTGATAATATTCTTGATGGAATCCCATATTCCTTTAAAAAATACTTTTTATCACGCTTTTTTCACGGTATCTGTTCCTTTTTATTATGTTTTATACTTCAATATTTGACATATAGATAGGAAATGCTATAATAACAGTAACCATTATTAATAAGGAGTGAAGAGTATGTCTGAAACAAAGCTGAGATATTCTAAACAAAGGGAAACTATTTATGAAGTATTAAAAGATGATTGTACTCATCCTAGCGTAGATGCTATCTATACCCAAGTCAAAAAACGTATCCCTGATATTAGTTTAGGAACAGTTTATCGAAATCTCAATTTACTGGCTGATAACAAAAGAATTAATCGTTTAGATATTGGTGATGGTGTTATTCATTTTGATGCACGCACTGATCCTCACCTGCATATGGTTTGTGATGAATGCGGTCTGATTCAGGACATCGTATGCCATGATTCTACCCTTTTAGAACTTATTAATAAGGTCAACAGACACTCTGAACATGAAATCCATTCTGCTGATATTATATTTCATGGAACTTGTTCTCACTGTCTTAAAAAGAAATCTTAGGAAGGAGGGCATTATCATGCCAACATTAAAAGGAACAAAAACTGCTAACAACTTATTACATGCGTTTGCTGGTGAATCTCAAGCTAGAAATCGCTACACTTACTATTCTTCAATTGCTAAAAAAGAAGGATATGTTCAAATTGCTAATATTTTTGAAGAAACTGCCAATCAAGAAAAAGAGCATGCAAAAAGATTAATGAAATTATTAAATGCTGAACTAAAAGGTGAAGCCTTACACGTTGAAGGAGACTTCCCTATCATGCTTGGTACAACAGCTGAATGTTTAAAAGCTGCAGCTGCTGGAGAAAATGAAGAATGGACAGATATGTATCCTGAATTTGCTAAAATTGCTGATGAAGAAGGTTTCCCTGAAATTGCTAAAGTATGTAGAAGCATTGCAGTTGCAGAAAAAATGCATGAAGCAAGATACTTAAAATTATTAGAAAACTTAGAAAATGGAACAGTCTTTAAGAAAGATGAAGTTGTTATGTGGAAATGTAATAACTGTGGATTTATCTTTGAAGGTAAAGAAGCTCCTGAAAGATGTCCAGCTTGCGATCATCCTCAAGCTCATTTTGAAGCTTATACTTTCTTTAAATAAAATAATAAATATAAAAAAATCTCCCAGCTTAAGAATGGGAGATTCTTTTTATATTAGATAACATCGTTTTGGTGTTTTAAGAAATCTTGAAATTCTTCATCCGTTGCTAAAACATAATGCGTATCTGAAACCTTATGTTGAATACCAGCTTCATAATTAAGCCCACTTTCCTTATAATCATAAGTCAGTGAAACTCTATTCTTTTCTACTTCTGGATTTGGATGAGGGATAGCTGATAATAAAGATTTTGTATACGGATGCAATGGATGGTTGAAAATTTCTTCAGAAGTTCCTGTTTCAACAAGATGACCTAAATGGAGCACCCCAATACGATTACTAATATACTTAACCATTGACAAATCATGTGCGATAAATAAATAAGCAATATTTGTCTTTTTTTGTATTTTCTTCATCAGATTGACAACTTGCGCCTGAATAGAAACGTCAAGTGCAGAGATAGCTTCATCAGCAATAATTAAGCTTGGATTCATAATTAAGGCACGTGCAATACCAATACGTTGTCTTTGTCCACCAGAGAACTGATGTGGATATCTTGAAGCATGTTCTTTTGATAATCCGACCAATTCTAAGATCTGGTAAACTTTTTCATTTCTTTCTTCAATTGTTTTATATGACTTATGAATATCAAGTCCTTCAGCAATAATATCTAGAACTTTTCTTCTTGGATTTAAACATGCCATAGGATCCTGAAAAATCATCTGCATATTTGTACGTAAATCTGTTAAAGTTTCTTTATCCAACTTTCCAGAAATTTCTTTACCATTAAACTTAATACTTCCAGAAGTTGGTTTATATAAACGAATAATACTTCTTCCAGTTGTTGATTTCCCTGAACCTGATTCTCCTACGAGTCCATATGTTTCTCCAGGTTTAATTTCAAATGAAATACCATCAACGGCTTTAACTGTAAAATTACGGCTTATTTTAAAGTGTTGTTTTAAATCTTTGACAACAAGGATTGGTTCATTATTATCCATTTTTCAACCCCTCCTCCTTCATTTTTTCAATACGTCGTTTTAATGATTCTGGCATTTCCACTTTTGGTGCTTTTTCATGCATTAGCCAGCTCGCTACTTTATGAGTATCAGATCCTGGTACATCAAACATTGGGGGATCAAGTCTTAAATCAATATTTAAAGCATATTGATTTCTTGGTGCAAAGGCATCACCTTTAATCTCTTGTGTTAGATTTGGTGGTGTCCCAGGAATTGTATATAATTCATCATCATTTGTATCTAAGTCTGGCATAGATGAAAGCAATCCCCAAGTATATGGATGCTTAGGATCATAGAAGATTTCATTAATTGTTCCTGTTTCTACAATTTTCCCAGCATACATAACATTAACAAAGTCCGCAACTTTGGCAACAACTCCTAAATCATGAGTAATATAGATAACAGAAAGATCTTTTTTCTTTTGAATATCTTGAATCAATTCTAGAATTTTAGCCTGTATTGTCACATCAAGAGCTGTTGTTGGTTCATCACAAATTAGAACATATGGATCACATGAAAGTGCAATCGCAATGACAATTCTTTGACGCATCCCACCAGATAATTGGTGTGGATAGTTTTTCATTCTCTTTTCAGCATCTGTAATACCAACTTCTTTTAATAACTCAACTGCTCTTTGATAAGCTTCCTGTTTTGATTTTCCATAATGAAACATCATAGGTTCCATAACTTGTTTTCCAATTGTCATTGTTGGATTTAAAGACGTCATTGGATCTTGGAAAACCATGGCAATTTTTCGTCCACGAATCTCTTTTTGCATTTCTTTCTTGCTTAACTGAACAATATCCTTAGTAATAGCTTCGCCTGTATTTTCATCATGCCAAGTATATTCTATTGAGCCAGAATCAATTGTTCCGTTATTGGCAAGAATCCCCATAATTGCTTTTGTAGTGACTGATTTCCCAGAACCAGATTCCCCTACAATGGCAACTGTTTCACCTTTATATAAATCAAAGTTAACACCTCTAATAGCATTGACTTTTCCATTTCCTGTTTTAAATGAGATTGATAAATCTCTGATTTTTAATACTCTTTCTCTTTCTGCCATAACTACATCTCCTTCATTGTTGGATCTAAGGCATCTCTTAGCCCATCACCAAACAAGTTAAAACTTAACATTAAGATAGATAAGACAACAGCAGGAATTAACATCATATATGGATAAACCAGGAAACTTTCAAAGCCATCATTAATCAATGTTCCAAGTGATGCATTAGGTGCAGGTAATCCTAGACCAACAAATGATAAGTATGCTTCATAGAAAATAGCATTTGGAATAGACATCATAATCATGATAATCATCTGACTATAAATATTTGGTAAAATTTCTTTAAAGATAATGAAGAAACTTTTGGCTCCTAAAGTACGTGAAGCTAAGACAAATTCTTCTTCTTTTACTTTTAAAACCTGAGCCCTAACAATACGACTCATTCCAATCCATTCTGTTAATGATAAAGCAAAAACAATCGTTGTTAAACTTGATTTCATCACCATTAATAACAAAGTCAAGACAACAAGTGTTGGAATAGAGTTGATAATTTCCTGAATTCTTTGCATAACTGAGTCTACCATACCACCAAAGTATCCAGAAATCATTCCATATGTTGTTCCTACAATCACATCAATAAAGACAGCACAGACTGCAACAAACAATGAAATACGTGCACCTGTCCACAAACGTACCCATAAATCTCTTCCTAAAGTATCTGTCCCAAACCAATGTTCCATATTTGGTGAAATACTTTGTAACGCAGTATTCAAATCATCATATTTGTATGATGATAACATTGGAGCAAAAATAGCTAATAAAACAATGATAGCAATCATAATCAGCCCAATAACTGCTCCTTTATTTTTCATAAAAATATCGATAGCTTCTTTCCAAGCTGGTTTAGCAGGAGCCACAACATCTATAGAAATATCTTGTTTGTCACCGACGAACTCAAAATCATCTGGTAAAAATTCAATATCTTTTACATTTACTTCCATTATGAATCCTCCTTACCTAAACGAATTCTTGGATCAATGATTCCATAAGAAACATCAATAATTAACATCATCACAATGTACATAGCTGCATATAAGAATGAGCAAGCCAAAATAATGTTCACATCATTAGATAAAATACTATTAATCAGCAATTTTCCTAATCCAGGAACACCACATATTTTCTCAACAACCATTGTTCCAGTCATCAAGTTAACCAAAATTGGTCCTAAAATAGTGACAACTGGAATCAATGCATTACGTAATGCATGTTTAAAAATTAATGTTTTACTATCCAATCCTTTGGCTTCAGCCAATGTCATATATTCACTATTCATAACAGAAACCATTTCGGTTCTTGTAAAACGAGCAACGTTCGCAATAACACCAACTGATAATGCCATAACAGGCATGATAGAAGACACAATTGGACTAAAAGAACTATATTGTGTTGGCAAAATATGTAGCCATGATGCAAATAAAATTAATATCATCATTGCGAATACAAATGATGGAACAGAGACACCAATAACAGAAATCACTGTTGCAAGTGTATCCCAGATTGTATTTTTGTGCAGTGCCGCAAAAATACCTAATAAAGTTCCCAATAATCCACCAATAACAACTGCACTTAAACCATACAAGAATGAAATTTTGGCAGCTGAACCAACAAGTGATGAAACAGGCATATCTTTATACATGTTATAAGAAACACCAAAATCACCTGTTAACATATTTTTGACATAAGTTACAAACTGCGTCAAAATAGGCTGATCCAAACCATATTTAGCTTCGATTGCCGCTCTTTGAGCATCAGATAATCTTTCATTATTAATTGGAGACCCAGGCAATAATTTGACAATTAAAAACAATACAACAAGAATAACAAATAAAGTGACTAGAGATATGAGTAATCTCTTTCCTATATATTTTAATGTTGATTTGCTCATCAAACCCCTCCTTTAAAAGATAAACACAATATAGAAAACCATATTGTGTTTATCAGCTTTCATTACTTTAATTGTCTTATTCTGCCTTTTCTACATATGTGAATGTATAAGGTACACCTACTGGTCTATGAACTAATCCAGTAACTTTCTTGTTTTCTAATGCTGAAGTTCCTTTTTCAAATACTGGAATATCTGGTAAGTCAGTCATAATAACTTTTTCAGCATCAATCATATATTGCCAACGAGTATCAGCATTAGCTTCAGTTCTTACTTTGCTCATGATATTTTCATACTCTTCACTATAATATTTACCATAGTTGTTAGCATTTCCATCCAAACATAAGTTCAAATAAGTTGTTGGATCACCATAGTCTGGACCCCAACGAGTACATGCAATATCGAAATCACCATTTGCCATTTTGTTGTAAATTCTGTCTTGTTTAGTTGTGGCAACCATTTCAATATTTAAACCATTTAATTTAGTTAAAGCATTTTGTAAATATTCTGCCATTTGATCCATTGGAGATTCATCAGTACCATATGTTAATCTGACAGTGATTGAATCTTTTCCAAGTTCACTTAAACCTTCAGCAAATAATTTTTGTGCTTCTTCTAAATTGTATTTTGTAACATCATAGTCACCAGCATCATCACGGAAATCAGTTCCCTCAGAGCTTACTGATAATTCTCTAGGAACAAATCCAGCTGCCGCTTTAGAACCATCTTTTAAGACGTTGTTTGCTAAATCTTCTCTATCAATTGCTTTTGAAATAGCTTGTCTAATTTTAATGTTAGCTAAATCTGTATTCTTTTCATTGATTTCAAGATAGAATAAATACCCTTCATTGAATGATACATAAGAATCATCGTTTTTATATTGATCAACTAATTCAGAGTTGATTGGTGCGAAATCAGTTTCACCATTTTTGAAACTTGTTGCTGCAGTTTGTGGATCTTGAACTAAGTTCATTACTAAGTTAGAAATCTTCACTGCATCAGCATTCCAATAATCTTCATTCTTTTCGAAAGTTGCTTGTTTTCCAGGTTGCCAATCTTTCATAATGAATGCACCATTTGATAATACGTTAGCAGCACTCTTAGCATATTGGTCACCTTTTTCTTCGCAGAATTCCTGATTAATTGGATAATAACATGGGAAAGTCATTAATTCTGTGAAATAAGAAACTGGTTTTGTAAGTTCAACAACAAGAGTTTTATCATCTTTTGCAGTTGCTCCAAAGTTTGCAAAATCAGCATCAGTTAATTCTGTTTTATTTCCCATTTTTGCTAAAATTTCATCTGCTCCTTTAATTGAAGCACCATCACTACCTAACATATAAGCATAGTTTCCGTTATTTTTTAAGATTCTTTGCCAAGCATAAACGAAATCATTTGCTGTAACAGGTGTTCCATTAGCCCAATTGGCATTGTCTCTTATATGGAATGTATATGTCATTTGGTCATCGCTGACTTCATAACTTTCAGCAATAGCCTCAGTAATATTTCCTTCTTCATCTAATCCCATTAAACCATCAATACATGCATGCATTGCATTAAATGACATTCCGTCATCGGCATCAGAGGAATCAAGGTTTTTAATATCAAGTTCACTTGAAAAAACATAAGTGTCGCTTGCAGCAGTACCGCTACCGCAACCAACGAGCATGGCTGTTGCTAAGCACATAACAATTAAAGCTTTTAACTTTTTCATTTTCTCTCCCCCTTTTGAAATACCAGGTATGTTTCCTGTATGAAGGTAGTATATACTAAGTTTGTTATCATTGTCAAATATTTTTTGTCTAAAAAACAAATTAATATTTATTTTTTGTTTTTAAAACAAAATTATTTAGAATATATAGACAAATGTATACAATTATTCGAGCATTCATCAAAAAAAGAGGCTGTAACGAAATAACTTTTTAAAGAGTTGATTTTGTTTCAGCTCTTTTCTTTTTTTGTTTTTAGGCAATAA
>CALUZM010000056.1 GCA_944325245.1 uncultured Massilimicrobiota sp.
TGCAAATCAAACAAAAAATGACAAGTGATGAAGGTTGCGAAGGCTGTCCATTCATTGATGAATGCTGTAAAAACAAGAAACATCAGAAAATCCTGACAAGAGATGCAGTGCTGGATGAATTCTATGCAGTTGTAGATGAAAATCTATCAACGAAACTTGGAAAAGAATTAAAGAAACAGAGAAGCGTACAGGTTGAAGGAGCATTTGGAGTCATCAAGCAGGACATGCAATTTACAAGATTCACAAGAAGAGGACTAAAAAATGCGAAAATGGAATTTCTCATTGTATGTCTAGGCTATAATTTAAGGAAATATCATAAATATCGCCTGAGAAGTGAGAAAGAAAAAAGGAAAAAATTGCTTCTCAATTAAAAAGATATGCACATGAAAAAAACGAATTTTGAGTGATATAGGGATATTGCGCACAAAAATAGGAAAAATAGAAGAAAAATTAACAAAAATAATACATCTTGAAATCAGAAGAAGAGAAAAGATGTTTTTTTATTGCCTAAAAACAGAAAAAGAAAAGAGCTGAAACAAAATCAACTCTTTAAAAAGTTATTTCGTTACAGCCCCTAAAATGTGAAAGTGTTGTGGTTGTCAACCTTCAGTGGTCGAGAAGGACTTGCACAACAACATGCCCTTACAGGGCTGGTCCATACCACTGATTTTATCAGTGGTTAAGATTAAGGATAAGTGTTAAAGCATAGGTAATAAGTTGTTCTAATTTATGTTAAGCAATAATTTCCATAAAACTGGTCAATCATCTCAAGTGGTTTAACTGACCTTCCATGACATAATATCGAATTGTAATGAAGTTGTTTTGTTAATTTTTATAAAATATAAACAGTATATGTTGGTGTTAGGATTGATAAAAACTTGAAATAAATATTTTGATTTTAATAAACTTTTAATTAATGATGTTTTTATGATATTGAAATTTTCAATCTTGTCATTGTAAAAGATGATTATCTAAATACAATTTAGGTAATATTAATTTTTGAGTAGTAGGAAAGCTAACGTTTATTTTTACCTAAGAAGCAGATAATTAATTTTAGTTTATTATTATTTTCAATATCAATATCGATTTGGTATTGATATTGATATAGGATAGAAGATAGTTTATCTTTAAATGCAGATATATTCAAATCATGATAAGGAAAGATACACTGTATAACTAATCTACTAGCTATGGTTTTGGATTTAATAAGAATAATTGAACGATCATTCTTTAGAAAATCAGCCTGATGTTCACTTATGTCCAAAATATAATCAAAAAAATTAAATTGTGCTTCAAAATTAATAATGTTTATTTTTTCATCTTCTATCACAGCAACACATTCAATATTTTTATTTTTAAATGTTTGCAGACGTTGATTTATTAAATAATTTAAGATAATTGAATTTGAATAAATCATATTAAATTCTTTGTATGTTTCATCCATAAGTTTTTGTACTTCTTCTTTTGCACAAGCGATTTCATTATCATTAATTAATTTATAAAGATGTGAGTATGAGTGAATAAGGTTATGAAAGAAATTAAAATTGTATAAATAATGTTGGTTTATTAATTTGTATTTTGATTCTATAAGTTCTGATTTATATTTTTCAATTTTTAAATCAGAAGTATTTTTATTATAATTAATAATCAATATAAAAATAATACTTGTCAAAATATAAGATAATATGCATAAAATAATAATTATACTGTATTGTTGAGGGAAACTATTGAAAGAATTAAAATAGTTTGCCTCAATGATCATGAAAAAAAGTAATACTATGGGTACGATAAAGATTAAACAAGTATAATATGGTAAATTGTTGATTTGGATATATTTTATGATTTTAGTGTATAAAAGTGTCAATATTACAAGAAATATAAAAGATCCGAATAATCCCAATATAAAAGAAAATGAATAAGTGAATAAAAAAGTATGATGGAAAAAAGGAACTATGAAGTTATTAGATAAAATAAAAGCAACTAATGTTTCGGAAAATATTTGAAATGTAAAAAAAGGAATAACCACAAAACAATATGATAACAAAGTTCCCTTATATTGAATTAAAAGATATGTTATATATAGTATCAGTAATCCTAAAGCTTTAAACATATTTATTCCATTTAAATTGAGTAAACAGATTAAAATGTAAGTAGATATAAATAGTGCATATTTAGCATAATGATTTCGTTTTATTGTTAAAAGATTTACAGCAAGATAATTAATTAATAAAAAAGATAGTAAATCAAATATTATAACCATCTTATAAGACTCCTTGTAAATATTTCGCATATTCTGTTTCTAAAGTATGCTTAGAATTTCTAGACAGAGGGATAACATCGTTAGAAATTAGAAATACTTCATTTTTACCAAATGCACTTATTTGTGCTAAATTGACAATAAAAGATTGATGAGAGTATGAAAAACCGTATTCATGTAATTTTTCATACCAGTATTTAAGTGGGTAATAAGTACTATACTTCTCTCCGCTTGAAATATTAATAATTGTTTTCCTGCTATATAATTCAATGTATAAAATCTCATTATAAAATATTTTTTTATTTGATATTTTAGGGTCATAAAAACCAAGATGTTTTTTAAAATGATTTTTAATAATATTTTCCATTTCAATGTTGAACAATTCTTGTGTAATTGGTTTCAAAAAATATCTATCAGCGTGTATTTTATATCCCTCTAGTGCATATTTCATGTAGTTTGAAATAATAATTATTCTGCAGTCATGATAAATATGTTTTAATTTTAATCCAATATCAATACCATTTTCATGATTGAGTTGTATATCTAAAAAAAGAATATCATAGTCTTTTATGATTTCAAAAAGCATTTGTGAATCTTTGCATATTTTTGTAACATACTCTATTTTTATATCATCAAAATATACATTGATACAATGTAAAAGTTGTTTAATATCATCTTCATTGTCATCATAAATCAATATTTTTAGCATAAACATCAAACCTTTCCCACTGATATTCTATATTATTATAATAACAAAATTTCGATGGTTAATAAATATTATTGGCATTTTTCATTAAGAAGATTACCAATTATTAAATTGAAGATATTTATTATATTTATATAGAATAATAAATTTATTAATGTATTAATGGAAAATATGTAAGCTAATACTGAAAAAAACAGAAAGATAATTTCTATTTTTATAGCTTTAAACTTATATATTTTTTTTTCATAAGAATTTAATTCCTTGTTTTTATGTTCAACAGGAGCTAAAAAATATGATAAAAGTAAAATAGCTATTGTGGAGAAAATATAATACAGATACGAAATATTACAGATATTAGAATAATAAGAGATAGCAATAGAAACAAATGAAGAAAATAATATACAAATAACATCATTATTAAAATGATAACCACCAAGATATTTTCTTAAAGGAATAAATAGAACTAAGAAAAGTATAACATTTAGATAAAGTTTAAAGTAAATAATAAAGGGAATGGTAATAAATACGTAAAATATATATTTTTTAAAATATGAGAATCCATAATCAAAAACATCTTGATCAATTTGCACATTGTTGGATATTAAATATGTATAAATTTTATTTTTCATAATTCCTCCGAATTGTTTTTATTGTGAAAAAATGCTATTAAATCACTTATTATTTTATACTCATCATTGCTTAAATCTCTTGCAGAAATTTCTAATGGATGATTATCAATTAATAAATAATCAGTTGTTATATGACAAATCGTACATATCATACTTATATGTGATAGGTTTGGCTTAGATAGGCCATTTTCCCAATTGCTTACACTGCCTCTTGTAACATTGATCATTTTTCCAAATTCTGATTGATTAACATTTAAAATATGTTCACGTATATATTTTATTTTTTTCTGATGTATTATGTGCAAAATAGGAATTCTTTGTAAAATTAATATTTTGAGTGTTTTTATATGTATCGCTATTTTTAATTAAATCATAGAAATGAAATATAAATAATTTTTGGTTTTCCAATAATGAATCAATATTAAGTGCCTTCCTTTCGACTCCAAACAAAATCATTTCTGAACTTGTATTTAATATTTTCATTAATTCCTTTAAAGTGGATGACGGAATAATTCCAATTCCAGCTTCCCAGCTAGATATAACAGAAATATTAACATTGATTCTTTTGGATAAATCTAATGCTGATATACCTAATTTTTCTCTTATAGTTTTTATACCAGTTTTTTGCGTAGTGTACATTTTGTGCCACCTTTCATAAATATTTGATATAAATTAAGTATAATTGACATTTTTTGATTTGTAATATGCATATAAATTATATTGTGCATAGCTAATATACAAAATAAATAAAAATGTATATATTATAAGCATTTATTATAAATAAAAAATTTTTTCGACATAAAGTATGCTAAACATTCATGATATATATATATTAATTTGTTTTTATGATATCTTAAAATCAAGAAATAAAAAGAAAGGAAGTGAACATAAAGCGGAATGTAATATATATCTGCTTTATAAAATGATGAAAAAATTTATTTTGAATCTATTTGGAAAATCTCTTTCACTTATTGCTGTGTCAAATGTTAATAGTGCATGTGCAATTATTTATGGTCAAGAACATGAACCGAAATCTTTATCTCGATTTAAAAAGTATAAATAATTAATATCTTGATAATAAGTAAACAGTATTTTGAGGGAATGACTAATCTATATCTTAAGTTTA
Organism: uncultured Massilimicrobiota sp.; assembly: GCA_944325245.1. Taxonomy (GTDB): domain Bacteria; phylum Bacillota_I; class Bacilli_A; order Erysipelotrichales; family Coprobacillaceae; genus Allocoprobacillus. The sequence goes on from CALUZM010000056.1 coordinate 4,719, forward strand.
ATTTTATATTATACTTTTAAGATATAGATTATTTTTGTATGAGTATGCTTATAGTAAAATAACAATTTATAACTATCTGATTATTTGAATTATTATAGTAATGTATTATATTAGAGGACCACCTTCAATGATTTAAAGAAATTTAAATTGTTGGAGGTATATAATGTATAAAGTCAATGACTATGAAAAAGAAGATTTTAAAAGAATAACAAACAAGGATGGATTAAATACATATTTTATAAAAGTTAATCGAATATATGTAGAAGTAGATAAAGAAATATATTTAACTTGTCTTAGAAGTTACATGAAAATAAAGTATAACAAAGAAAGAGAAGTAGCAAATTCAGTCCAGTATTATTCGGACATGGATTTAGCTACTTCTTTTATTTTTTGCAAAAATAAGAAGTTTGATTTTGTTCATCAAATATATGTAAGTGATTTAGCAAGAAAAGCAGTTCAAGAGATTTACCAATTACCAGATCAATATAAAAATATAGCAATTTGTATCTTTTTAAAAGAAATGACAATTTCAGAAACGGCGAAGAAATTGAATATACCTGTTTCTACAGTAGGAAAAAGAAAGATAAAAATACAACAAATTTTAAAAAATAAATTAAAAAAGTGAGAAAAATTCATTTTGTTTCTTATGTAAAGGGTGAAGGGATATTTCCCTGAAGGAGGAAACGAAATGGAAACGTCAAAAGTATTTATTTATTGTCGAGTGTTATCTGAGGAAGCGAGGTCTTTACTTGAGTATCAGGAAGGTGTACTAAGAGAATATGCAGATATGCTTGATATTGAAGTTTTTGCTGTTGCTAGAGAAATAGGAAGTGGTAAACACTTTGGCAGCAGAGGTATGGAGAAATTGATATATTATGTTGTCAATGAGAAGGTAAACATTATTTTTGTTTATGATAAAACGAGAATCTGTATTTATGATGAATTATTTGCTGAATTTAAGATGTTTTGTGATAAGCATGATGTATTGATTATCACAGTGGATGAGTTAAAACTTTTATATGATAAAAATTTGTTTTTAGGTCATGATGAGTAGTCATGACTTTTTTTTAAGCAGAGGACCACCATTTTTCTTTTTGATTTGAATAATGAGGAGGGAAAAATATGGTCTATAATCATGCAAAAGAAGAAAGTCAATGGAAGAAATGGAAAGAACAGGAAGAAAGATTATTACGTTCATTAAATGTAGATGAAGATATTATTATGGAATTAAGAAAATATGATTGGAATGCCTTTAAATTAGAGCGTAGAATTAGAGAAAAACAAAATTTGACAGACAATATATTTTTTTATAATTTGCCATATTATGATAAAAAAGAAATTCATAGTGTTGAAGATTTGTTAAATGATATTGAAGATGAGTCATTACTTCATTATCTATACCAAACGGATAAAACAACTTTAACCATTATTCTTCTTAAAATTTTGGGATATTCTACGAAAGATATATCTGAAATTTTAAAGATAAAATCATCTACAATATATATGAAGATACATCGTTTGAAAAATAAATTAAAAAACATGTAAGAAAATGAGTGCTTTCATCGGCTATATAAGTGAGGGGGTTAAAACCTCTGGAAAGCACATTGAAAACTGAATAACAATGCTGATAACGTTACTTACATATAAGCCCAATCATAAATACGCCATGATCATTGAAATAATGGGAGCGACTTCTATTTGATGATAATCATAATTTGCAACTATGAGGCGATGATTATGTAAGAATACAATGATACACATAATGAGTCATAGTCCGAGCAATTCAATTGTCGCAGACAAGACATTATATAGGTGAAAATCCTATGGATTCCTTTATGTTGCCTTAAAGAATATAAAGATTCGTGGAACTGTACATGCAAAGCAGTCTATCAGTGTTGTCAAAAACATATATAAATAAAACTAAAAGTTATCTATCGTTTATCATAAGATAAATCCAAAATCAGATAACTTTTAGAATACATAATGAAAAGCAAAGGTGAGGAATATATGATTTTTCATGTTGAAAGAGGAGAAATTTATTTAGCTAATTTAGATCCAGTTGTAGGGAGTGAACAAGGTGGAGTTAGACCGGTATTAATATTGCAAAATAATGTTGGTAACTTTTATAGTGATACAACAATTATTGCATCTATGACATCTTTACTAAGACATAAAAAACAGATACCTACACATTTTGTTGTTCTTGCTAGAGATGAATTGATACGAGATTCTATTGTCCTTTTAGAACAAATTAGAACCATTAGTAAATTAAGACTCATAAAAAAGATAGGTCAATTATCAATTGAAGAAATGAAGTCATTGAATAAATGCTTGCTTGTGAGTATGGGTATAAACATGCCATGAGTTATCATTTCAAAATATCGTCGTCTATTATGTGGGTATTTTTTTACATAATCAAAATATGTTTTATGTAGGGAGGTGTTTTCATGCCAAAAAAAAGGGTAAGAAATTATACTATCAAATATAATTTTTCTATAGGTAAAGATGACATGAAAAAAATAATGGAAGATAGTTTTATAAAATATTTTAATCATAAGCAACAGAATCACATATTTAATCAATGAAAGTTAAATAATATGATAATAATGAAATCAGATCTATTATATTATATTTTTGTAGAAGTGAGATAAAAATAAAGATGATTAATAAGCATGGAAATGGTATAATGGAAAAGAAAGGGTGATAAGCATGGGAATTTATTTAAATCCGACTAATCAAAATTTTTATGAAGCAGTTAATAAAGAAATATATGTTGACAAGTCATTGCTTATTCAACATATTGAATATTTAAGAAATAAGGTCAATAAATATATTTGTGTATCAAGACCTAGACGTTTTGGGAAAAGTACAGATGCTAATATGCTTGTTGCTTATTATTCTAAAGGTTGTGATTCTCATCATATTTTTAATTCGCTCAAAATCAGTCAGACTGATCATTATTTAGAACATCTTAATCAACATCATGTCATTCATATCAATATGCAAAGCTTTTTAAGTAATACGCACAATATTGATAAAATGACACAATTACTAACAATAAGAATTTTAAATGAGCTCAAACAGGAATATTCAATCACTTTCTTTGATGAAACAAATCTTTCGTTATCTTTGGAAGATATATATTCATTCACAAAGAATCAATTTATTTTTATCATAGATGAATGGGATTGTATCTTTAGAGAATATAAACAGGATAAAGAGGCACAGAAACAGTATTTAGATTTCTTAAGAAACCTATTGAAAGATAAGCCGTATGTAGAACTCGCTTATATGACAGGCATACTGCCTATTAAGAAATACGGAACACATAGTGCCTTGAATATGTTTGAAGAAATTTCTATGATTGATCCAGGATTATTATCTGAATTTATGGGATTTACCGAAACTGAAGTGCAAAATCTTTGTGTTCAATATAACATCAGTTATGATGAAATGAAGCAGTGGTATGATGGGTATCACATGACAAATGATATTTCAACTTTTTCTCCCCGTTCGGTTGTTTCTTCAATAGTCAGAAAACAATTTGGAAACTATTGGACATCAACGGAAACCTATGAAGCCCTACAGGTTTATATAGATATGAACTTTGATGATTTAAAGGATAATATCGTTCAACTATTATCAGGAGAGAGTATAGATGTTAATACAAGCAAATTCCAAAATGATATGACAACATTCAAATCAAAGGACGATGTCTTGACACTTTTGATTCATCTTGGTTATTTAGGATATAATAGTTCAAATCATACCTGCTATATTCCTAACAAGGAAGTATCAACGAGTTTTATTGATTCTATAGAAGATTCAAACTGGGAAGAAACGACAAAGGCCTTATTAAATAGCCGTGAACTTTTAGAAGCAACATGGAGAAAAGATGAAGAAGCAGTTGCAAGATATATCGAAGAAGCCCATTTAAACACATCAATACTGACTTACAATGATGAAAATGCATTGTCATATACACTTGCTTTAGCATATATCTATGCTAGAAATCATTACACAATGATAAGAGAAATGCCTACTGGCAAAGGTTTTGCAGATATTGTTTTGATTCCATATCGAGATAAACCAGCTATGATTATAGAGCTGAAATGGAATCAAGAAGTCAAGACAGCGATAGATCAGATTAAAGAGAAAAAATATCCAAAAGGATTAGAGAAATATAAAGATAACTTACTGATTGTAGGAATCAGTTATGATAAGAAAACAAAGAAACATACATGTCATATAGAGGAAATAGGAAATGAACACTCAAAATAAGTGTTCTTTTTTAGCTTATTCTTTTGTGAACTTTCATAGAATAGTAAAAGAAATAGGAAAAGATAAGCATTCATCGCACATTATGAAAGAGAAAAGGTGTCTGTTATAATCTTGGTGATGAACGTTTATTTTTAACAATTCAAGGAGGAATGATTAGTACAACTATGAATACTTTAAAGTCAAATTATTCTGGATATTTAGTTGGTGCATATGAAAGATTATCAAAAGAAGATGACAGAGCTGATGAAAGTTCATCTATTGAAAGTCAGAAAATAATTATTGAATCATTTGCTAAATTTAATGATTTAAAAATTATAAGACACTATAGTGATGATGGATTTACAGGTTCAAATTTTAATAGACCGGGCTTTGAAGAACTAAAGAAAGACATAGAAGAAGGTCTTATCAATTGTGTTATTGTTAAAGATTTATCTCGTTTGGGGAGAGAACTTTATGAAACTGGGAGTTATATAGAAGAATATTTTCTTTCTAAGCAAGTGAGATTTATTGCGATTAATGATGGTTATGATTCTGATGTAGGAGATTCTATGTTAGGAATCCGATTAAGCGTTAATGATTTATATTTGAGAGATACTTCTAAAAAAATAAGGACTACATTTGATGCAAAAAGAAAAAGAGGAGATTATATAGGAACTTATGCCAAATATGGATACATGAAAGATCCTAACAATCCTAAACATCTCATTCCTGATCCAAATGTTTCTAACATTGTTGTTCAAATATTTGAATGGTTAGCTGAAGGTGTTGGAACAAGTACAATTGCACATAGACTTACTGCTATGAACATTCCAATTCCTTCGATTTATAAAAAAGAGAATAGAACAAATTGTCAAAAAAGTTTAAATGAAGGTAATGGAATATGGCGTCCTCAAACTGTTAAAGCTATTGGTAGTGATCAGATGTATTTAGGACACATGGTTCAAGGAAGATGGAAAAAATTGAGTTATAATTCAAAAAAACTTATTGAATTGCCAGAATCACAATGGATTATTGTAAAAAATACACACGAACCTCTTGTAAGTCAAGAACTTTTTGATAAAGCACAAGTTACATTAAATAAGTCAAAAAAATATCGTGCAAAAAAAGAAAAAAAGTATTTGTTTCAAGGATTATTGAAGTGCAAAGAATGTGGTCACAATATTAGTATCTATAGAAAGAAAATAAAAACTGGATATTCTTTATCAACTGAGTGTAATTATTATTCTAAATATAGTAAATACGGACTTTGTTGTAGTCATCGCATTAATTATGACTTGTTTGAAGAAGATATGTTACATTTTTTAAAAGAGATAGGTAAAAGATTCATGGAAAAATATGATGATCAAAAACTATTGGAGAATTCTTTACGAACAAAAAGAAAAGATGAAGAAGAAATTCAAAGAAAACTTCAGTATATTGATAAAGAATTGGAAAAAAATCAAAATATTTTAAGTCATTTGTATGAGGATAGATTAAATGATGTGATCAGTGTTAGACAATATTCTTTAATGGCAAAAAAATATGATAATGTTCTAGAATCTTTAGAAAAGCAACAGGAAGAATTGAAAGAAAAGTTAAAAAAATCAAATGATAATCATCACTCCAATGAAATTAAAGAATGTAAAAAATTAATTGAACAATTTATGCAATTTGAGATGCCTACTAATGAATTGATGTATCAGCTTATTGATAAAATAGAGATAGATAAAGATAAAAATATTGAAGTCTTTTTCCGAGTTGATATAGGGAAATATTTGGATTTTGAAACAAAAAATGAGTATGAAAATTGATTAAAAATAAAACGTATTGATAAGTATCGTAATTGAAATGTCACAGGCGTGACATTGCCATTAATGTCTTATGGAGGAACAAGTTTAACCATTACATTAATGAGTATAGGAATTTTAATTAATATTTCGAAATCTTGTCGTGATGTGCTATAATGTGGATTAGGAGTTGGTGAGAGATGAAAATAATTGTGAGTGCTGGGGGGACAGGAGGACATTTGTACCCTGCTTTAGCCCTTGTTGAATATATCAAAACACAAGATGAGAATGCAGAATTTTTATTTGTGGGAACAACAGATCGCTTAGAATCTCAAGTTGTTCCGCAATTAGGTTATGACTATCATGGATTGGATGTTAAGGGTTTTGTTGGCAATCCTTTACAGAAAATAAAGAATGTCTTCATTTTTTTGAAGTCATTAAAGAAATCTAAACAGATTTTAAAAGAATTTCAGCCTGATATAGTTATTGGTTTTGGAGGCTATCCAAGTGCTTCGATAGTGATGGCGGCATCAAGTTTAAAAATACCGACAATGATCCATGAACAAAATTCAATCATTGGTTTAACAAATAAAGTTTTGATAAAAAGAGTGAATAAGATTGTATGTTGTTATCAAAAAGCGTATAATGATTTTCCAAGTAATAAAACTGTTTTATTAGGAAATCCACGTGCAAGTGTCGTATCACATCAGGAATTAAAAGATATTCATGACATTTATGGAATTCCTGCTTCAAGAAAGACAGTTGTTATTGTGATGGGAAGTTTAGGTTCTTCTTCAGTAAATCGTGTTATGAAGGAAGCTTTGCGTCAGATGCAATATGATGATTATGATGTCATTTATGTCACTGGAAAGAAATATTATGATGAAATGAAAAAAGACTTGAGAGATTTGAATCCATCTATTCATTTGGTGAATTATGTAGATGATATGCCAAGTTTGATTTCAAGTTGTGATGTTATTGTGTCTCGTGCTGGTGCTACAACTTTAGCGGAAATTACGGCTTTAGGTGCTGCTTCTGTATTGATTCCAAGTCCTTATGTTGTAGCGAATCATCAAGAATACAATGCTCAGGAACTGGTGAATGCGCAGGCTGCACGCATGATTTTGGAAAAGGACTTAACAGCAGAAAAATTTGTATTAGAAATAAGAAGTTTATTGAAAAATCAGGAATTATTAAGTTCGTTAAAAGCTCATGCATGTCAACTAGGAAAACCACATGCTTGTGAAGATATATATCAGGAAATTTTAAAAACGTTAGAAAGGAAATAAGCATGGATTTTGAAAATATATTTTATGATTTGGTTGAATTAGATTTAGGTGAAATTATTGAAAATGAACCTTTATATAAACATACAACTTTCAAAGTTGGGGGACCTGCCAGACTTTTTGTGCATATTCAAGATGTTGAAGCATTAAAAAGAGGAATGCAATATTGTCAAAAGCATCAGATTAAGCATATGGTTATTGGTAGAGGCTCTGATCTTTTGTTCTCTGACAAAGAATATGAAGGTGTTATTTTTTCTTTGAAAAATTTAAATAAAGTTCATTTTAATGGTGTAGAAATTAAGGCTCAAGCCGGTGTTAGTATGATTTATTTGGCGTATGAATCAGCAAAAGTTGGACTATCTGGTTTTGAATTTATGGGTGGAATCCCTGGGACAATTGGGGGAGGCGTTTATATGAATGCCGGGGCCTATAAATATTGTATCAGTGATGTTTTGACATCAGCTTTGATTTTGAATGAAGAAGGTCAATTGATTGTTTTAAATCGTGATGAAATGCAATTTGGATATCGTCAGTCCATTCTTCAAAAACACAAAGAATGGATTCTCATTGAAGCCACATTTACAATGACTTCTCGTGATCCTCAGGATATTATGCATGTCCTTGATAAGCGTAAGGAAAAACGTATGTCTACACAGCCATGGAATTTTGCAAGTGCTGGAAGTATCTTTAGAAATCCCGAAGAGAAGCCAGCGTGGAAATATATTGATGAATGTGGTTTGAGAGGCTATGAAATAGGTGGCGCTCAGGTTTCTCCAAAGCATTCTAATTTTATTGTTAATAATGGTTATGCCAGTGCAAAAGATATATTGGATTTAATTTTACTGGTAGAGAAAAGTGTTTTTAATCGTTTTGGCATAGAACTAGAAAAAGAGGTTATTCTGGTTAATTGGGAGTAGGTGATTTTCATGCATCAGAAGCAATATTATTATAATGAACATGATGAAAATCAGGTTGAGAAATTAAGGAAAGATAAAAGAAAGCGAAAATTAAAGAGAAAAATCAAAATATTATTGGTATTGTTGATTTTTGTGATGATCGGCGCATATTTTGTGAGCGATGTTTCGCGTGTTCGTCAAATAGTGGTAACTGGACAACAGGAACTTTCCCAGGAAGATATTTTAAATGGAATTTCTGTCCATAAAGGAGACGTGACTTTATTGGTCAATACGAGTCAAGTTGAAAAAGAAGTTGGAGCTATGGCTTTTGTAAAAAAAGTAAAGGTCACGAAATCGTTAGTTGGTACGGTGCGTATTGAAATTGAAGAAGCACAAAAAGTTGCTTATAGTGTGATTGATCAAAAAACATATGTGATTGATGAATTAGGAAATGTCAGTGAGACTGATGATAAAGATTTGATTGCTTCTTTACAATCAACACCACAAATTACAAAGTTTACGGATTTAGATTTATTGAAACAATTTGCGAAGGAATATGTGAATATTCCTGAGATTGTCAAGAGTCAGACAAGTGATATTATTTATGATCCTAAAAAAGCCGATGAAACACGTTTGAAATTTATTATGGATGACGGAAAAATTCTTTATCTTCGTATTGAAGATATGGTTAATCAGTTGAATATATATAATTATGAAGCGAATAAAGAAGTCTATAAGAATAAATGTATTTTTAGTTTTGAGGGTAATAATGTCTATATGAAAGACTGTGAATAATGCATCGATTTGGTGCATTATTTTTTTGATTTTCGTCTTTCTTTTTCGTTATTTATATGTTTTCTTATGGAAAAAATTATGTTACAATAATAAAGAAGTATTTTTTGAAGGAGAATCATATATGAAGAATATCTATGCAGTGTTAGATATAGGAAGTGCAACGGTAAAATTACTTGTTGGTGAAGTTGTCAGTGCAAATATTAATATTTTATTTGCTAAGAAAATAACAAGTCATGGAATTCGTAAAGGACAGATTGAGAATATGCCTGCTGTGGTGAGTGAAGTCAAACAATTGATTGATGAAGCTTCAGAAACATTAGGGGCAACAATTACAAAAGTTGCTTTATGCATACCGTCTTTTCATGCGCATATATATCAAAGCGATGGAATTACAAAAGTCAATTCTCCTTTGGATCAGATTACAAGTGAAGACATTGTTCGTGCTTTAAAGCTTTCAAAACGTTTTGAATTAAAGGAAGATGAAGAAATTATTTCTGTAATTCCGGCAATGTTTTACCTTGATACGAAATCGATGAAGGATATTCCGATTGGTGAAAAATCAGCATCATTAAAAGTAGAATCTTTAGTGATTACATCGAAAAAGAAATTACTTTATGGATATATTAATGCTGTTGAAAAAGCAGGTGTAGAAGTTTTGGATATTACAATTAATGCTTATGCCTGTGCCAAAGAAGCATTCGATGCTGTTTATCTTCAGGAGGGGGCTATTTTAATTGATATTGGATATCGTTCTTCAACAATTGCTTTTTTTGAGGATGGTTATTTAAAGTACATAGCTCAGGCCCATGTTGGAGGTTATGATTTAACTCGCAAAATAGCTGCATCATGGCAGATACCAATGGATAAGGCGGAATTATATAAAGTGAAATATGGAACATGTGATCTTCATATTGGAGATGAAGATGTTATACATACAACAAGTCAAAATGATGTGGAAAAACATTATACACAAAGAGACTTGGCACAAGTTTTAGTTGAAGGTGTTAAGGAAATTATGGAAGTCATTAAAACAAAGATTGATGTGATTAATGACGGAAGAAGCTATGAAACAGTGATTGTTGGTGGAGGTGGAGAACTACCTGCTATCGACGATATAGCGACACAGGTTTTAAATAGTGCAGTCAGGACATATCGCCCTGATACAATTGGTGCTAGAGATATGTCTTTTGTTTCTTGTCTTGGTATGATGTATTATCTCAATGATCGTTTAAAGATTTTTGGTCAAATGGATCCGTCACTTGTTTTGCCCGATATTTCTAATACAATGAGTATCAGATTTAAAGGATTGACAAAAACCAAAACGACTTATGGTATAGATACGAAGAAAAAAGGTAAATTGACAAAAGTGATTGAAAATTTATTTAGTGAAGAAGATTAATATAAAAGTGAGGATAGAGAAATATGGATGGGAATTTAGATTTTGTTCAAGTTGCAAAGATTAAAGTTATTGGTGTTGGTGGCGGTGGTTGTAATGCTGTTGCCAGAATGGCCAAAGATGGTGTAAAAGGTGTTGACTTTTATGTTGCCAATACAGATGCACAAATCTTAAAGGGAATTGATATTGAAAATAAAATTGTTTTAGGTAAAGAATTGACACATGGTTTAGGAGCTGGTGGGAATCCTGAAGTTGGACGTAAAGCTGCTTTAGAAACTGAAGATGAAATTAAAGCAGCTTTATCAGGAGCAAATATGGTCTTTATTGCTGCCGGAATGGGTGGTGGTACTGGAACAGGTGCTGCCCCAGTTGTCGCAAAGATATCTCGTGAACTGGGTGCTTTAACAGTTGGTGTTGTCACTTCTCCATTTACTTTTGAAGGACCTAAAGTTTTAAGACAGGCTAAGAGTGGGTTGGCTGAATTAAGAGAAAATGTAGATTCAATTATTGTTGTTTCTAATGATAGATTGCTTGAAGCTATTGGCCGTAAGCCAATGGGAGAAGCTTTTAGAGAAGCTGATAATGTTTTAAGACAAGGTGTTCAAACAATTACAGACTTGATTGCTATTCCAGCATTTATTAATCTTGATTTTGCAGATGTTTCATCAGTTATGAAAGATAGAGGTTCAGCATTGATTGGAATTGGTATGAGTGATGGAGAAAATAAAGCTGAAGAAGCTGCAATGCGTGCTATTTCTTCACCTTTATTAGATGTTTCTATTGCTGGTGCAAAAGATGCCATTGTCAATGTGACAGGTGGAACAAATATTACTTTGTATGATGCCAATACAGCTTTAGCAACAATTCGAGAAGCAGTTGGAAATGATGTGAATACTGTTTTAGGTGTGGCTATTAATGACCAGTTGGATGACCAGGTTATTGTTACTGTTATTGCAACTGGATTTGAAGATGAAGAAGAACCTGCACCTGCAAAGCAGACATCTTCTTTTGAGTCTGTTGTCAAACCATCAATGTATGAAGATGATGATGACGATGATGTACCAGCATTTTTAAGAAATAGAAAATTATAAGCTAACTTTTGTTAGCTTTTCTTTATATGGAGGTTCGTAATGAAAAAAATTGGATTTATAGGATTAGGTAATATGGCTGGGTCTATTGCTCGTGGGATTATAGATTCTGGTTTTTTGTCAGCTAAAGAGATGATAGCGTATGATATTAATGATTTGGTACTGCAAAAAATGCAGGACACAAATATGGAATTTGCAAAGGGAATAGAAGAAATTATTGAAAAGAGTGAATTTGTTTTTATTGGTGTGAAACCACAAGTTGTGGAAGAAGTGTTACGACCATATGTTGAGATGCTGAAAGGAAAAGCAGTTATTTCAATTGTATTAGGTTATGATTTTGATAAATATCAATCATTATTGGACTCTTCTACACGTCATATATTTGTTATGCCTAATACGCCTGTGCGTGTATTAAAAGGAATGTCGTTAATTGAGGAACGTCATTCGTTGACAGAAGATGAGTTTGTATTTGTTAAACAATTATTTGAGTCTATTGGAAATATTGAAGTTGTGCCTAGTCATCTTATGGCAACAGCTGGAACATTAAGTGGTTGTGGACCGGCTTTTGTATATATGATGATAGAAGGCTTGGCAGATGGGGCTGTCAAAGAAGGTGTTCCTAGAGATATGGCGTATAAATTGGCATCGCAGACATTGCTGGGAAGTGCAGCTATGCAATTACAGACAAAACAACATCCTGGCGTTTTAAAAGATCAAGTCTGTTCACCAGGAGGTTCAACAATTTGTGGGGTTGAAGCATTGGAAGAAGGAAAACTTCGTGCAACTTTAATGTCAGCTATATCCGCTGCTGTTCATTATCAATCAAAAAAATAGGATAGAAATATCGAAATAGTCGATATTTCTATTTTTTTTGAAAAAAAAAGGAAAGAAAAAAAAGCAAAGAAAAGGGCAAAAAAAGGAAAAAGGAAAAAA
>CALUZM010000057.1 GCA_944325245.1 uncultured Massilimicrobiota sp.
ACCTTGACAAATAGAGAGAAGTGAAAAGATGGCTACTCAAAAAGAAATTGATGAACTAGTCAAAATGTTAGATGCGCGTATGAGCGATGGTTCAGGTCACATCAATGTGAAAGTGAACGAAGATGCTCATATTGAAATGGAAGAAGTCTCTGTTGTGTCAAAGATGGATTGTGATAGTGGTGATACTGCTTGTAAAATTCCTAATTTGCCAATGGATGACGATGATCAATTTTAAAGGAGGAGAAAAATCATGGCTGCAAGTGAACAACAAGTTGAAAATTTAGTTGGAATGTTAGATGCTTATGCTACAAAAGGAGGACATCATTTAAACGTTAATGTTTTAAACAGAGATACTTTAATTGATGCTCAAAAACATCCTGAAAAATATCCACAATTAACTATTCGTGTTTCTGGATATGCTGTTAACTTTGTTAAATTAACAAAAGAACAACAGGATGATGTTATTTCTCGTACATTCCACGAATCAATGTAATGAGGAAAGAGATGCTCACAAACGAGCATCTTTTTTTCTGAAAGAAATAGAACATATAAAATGATATTTTGATATAAATATGTTAAAATAATAAAGAAAGTTGGTGAGATGATGAAAGGATATATTCATTCTTTAGAAAGTTGTGGAACTGTTGATGGACCGGGGATTCGTTTTGTAGTCTTTTTCCAGGGTTGCCCAATGCGTTGTTTGTATTGTCATAACCCGGATACATGGAAACCTCATACAGGAACACAAATGAGTGTTGAAGACATTTTAAAAGAATTTAATACAAAGAAAGAGTTTTATAAAAATGGGGGAATCACTTGCACGGGTGGTGAACCAATGATGCAGATTGATTTTCTAACAGAATTATTTGAAAAATGCCATGAAGAAAATATTCATACATGTTTGGATACATCAGGGATTACATTTAATGAAAATCCTGAATATCTAAAGAAGTTGGATCGTTTATTGGCAGTGACAAATCTCGTGATGCTGGATATTAAGCATATCGATCCTGAGGAACATAAAAAGCTGACTGGACAACCTAATGATATGATTTTAAAGTTTGCGAAATATGTAGATGATAAAGGGATCGATTTATGGATACGTCATGTTGTGGTGCCTACTATTACACAAAACGATGAATATCTGTATCGTTTAGGACAATTTATTGCAACATTGAAACATGTGAAAGCCTTAGATGTTTTACCATATCATACAATGGGTGTTGTCAAATATAAGAATTTAGGCATGGACTATCCGCTTGATGGTATTCCTCCTTTGGATAAGAAAGATGCTATTGAGGCGAGAGAAGTTGTTTTAAAAGGTATGAAAGATGCATTGAATCATAAATAGACACCTGGGTGTCTATTTATTTTTTAGGAGAGAAGATAATGAATATACAGGAATTACAGACACAATTAGATCAAATGTATGCCAGTAATGATTTGGATCAGGCTTATCAGTTCTTAATGGAACAAGCTAATATGGCTATTCAAAAACAAGACAATCAAGCACTCTTATTTTTACTCAATGAAATGATTGGCTATTTTCGTGTAACATCACAATTTCAGTTGGGAAATCAGATTGCATCACAGATTTTGAATATTATACAATCATGTGGTCTTGAAGCAAGCATTGATGGTGCGACATCTTATATTAATATCGCAACATTCTATCGTGTTCAAGGAAGATACCAGGAAGCATTAAGACTTTATCAAAAAACAAAAGATATCTATGAGAAATGTTTAGGTGAAAACAATGAACTTTATAGTGCTTTTTATAATAATTTGAGTCTATTGTATCAGGAGATGGGAGATCATCAAAAGGCAATCTCTATGCAGAAAAAGGCTTTGGCTATTGTTGAAAAACTGGATGACTGTCGCATCGAAGAAGCGATTGCGCATACGAATTTATCACAGATGTATTTGGCAGTTCATGATTTAAAAAATGCTGATGATCATTTGAATTGTGCTATTGCCTTATTTGAAAAATATGGGCCTGATGATCCCCATTATTTTGCTGCCTTAGCCGCAAAAGCACAGAGCTATTATGCGCAAAAAGAGAATCAGAAAGCGATTGATATTTATCAACAGGTTTTACCATTGATTGAACAGGTTTATGGTCAAAACAAGGATTATCAGACAATCTTAAAGAATATCGAAGAAATTCAAAAAGAAATGGCAACAATCCAAGGTCTTGATCTCTGTGAAGCTTTCTATCATCAATTTGGTGAGCCAATGATTGATCAGCAATTTGCTGATATTAAGCCTTATATGGCGATAGGTCTTGCAGGAATGGGTTCAGATTGTTTAGGTTATGATGATGAGATTTCTCATGATCATGATTTTGGACCGGGTTTTTGTATATGGCTACCAAAACATATTTATCAGCAATACGGACAAGCTATTCAAAAGGCTTATGATGAGCTTCCTTTGGAATTTATGGGTATTCCAAGAATCACATCACGCCAAGGAGAACATCGTGTTGGTGTGTTTGAAGTGGAAAGTTTTTTTGAGCAGTTTTTAAGACAAATACCACAAACATTGGAAGATTGGTTATATGCTGATGAAAATGCCTTGTTGGCATGCACGAATGGTCGTATTTTTGAAGATCATTATGGGAAAGTGACAGAAATAAGAAAGTATTTAAGCTATTATCCAGAAGATGTCAGAATCAAAAAAATTGCTCGTGCAATTGCGAAAATGGCACAGTCGGGGCAATATAATTATGCAAGATGTATGCAACGTCACGATGAAGTTGCTGCAGGACTTGCTTTGTATGAATTTATTGATCAGACATTATCTGTTGTTTATTTGCTCAATAAGAAATATAAACCTTATTATAAATGGAGTTACTATGGTTTAAAGGATTGTTCTATTTTGCATTCAGTAGCTGATGGGATTCAGGAATTGGTATCTTTACCATCACAAAGTCAGCATTGGGAAACAAGACATATAGGAATCAACACAGACGATCAGAAGGTTGTCATGATTGAAAAAATATGTCAAATGGTTATGAGTGAATTACATCATCAGGGATTATCTACAAGTGATGATGATTTTCTGGAGAATCATACTTTAGAGGTTATGTCACATATTCAAGATCCACTGATGAAATCAAAACATGTTATGGAGGGGTAGTATGGTAGAAGACATTGTTAATTTAGAATGGGAATTTTTTCAGCAGGTTCATCATATTGATGGCCGTGCCAGTTGTCAGGATGATTTTGAAACATTTTATTTACAAAGAAAGAGTCAATTTGAAGCTTTTGATGAAGATGTCCAAAAAGCCTGTTTGCGTGATTTAGAGGTTGCTAAGCAAGTGGGAAGAAATCCAGTCATGGAAAAGTATGCTTATATGATGGAAAGTACAGATCCTCAATATTATCAACAGATTCAAGATTCACTTCCTGAAGTTGATCAACAAAAAAGAGATTTAATTGATGCTATATGTGAAATGGAAGTGACAATGCGCGAGGACATGAATCAGAAATATCCATACTTGTTATCACAGGCACGATTAACACATTCTTATCAGGATGAAAAAGATGATACGTCTTTTGAGACTTATTTAAGAGGCGAACTGATGACTTATAGTGATGAGACACTTTATCTTTATGGGCAGATGGTCGTGAATATGGTCAAAAATGGTGAAAATTTAATAGAAAATATTCTGCTTCACACTGTGAAAGCTTATGGTTATTCTTCTTTGGAAGAGGCAAATAATTTTATGAAGGATAGTGAAAAGAGATAGAAGTGCTCTTTGAATTGTGCTAAAATAAATATATAGGGAATTGGAAAAAAGGAGGAATATTACCATGAAAATCTTATTATGTTGTTTGGCTGGTGTAACATCTACTTTATTTGCGACAAAATTAAAAGATGCTGCTTCAAGAAAGAGAGTTGAAGCTACAGTTTGGTCTGCATCAGAACATGCTGTAGAATACTCAAGTGATCTTGCTGATGTGATTCTTGTAGAACCTCAGTTAAAAGGATCATATGAAAAAATTAAAGCAGATAACCCTGATAAACCAGTCATTTTAATTAGCGATGACGACTTTAAGAATTTCAATGCACAAAAGATTTTTGATATGGCATATGATGCTTGTCAGAAATAATAGGAATGAAAAAGAATGAATAGTGCAACTATCCATTCTTTTTAGATGTTTGATGAAAAAAATTATTTGTTTGATAGTCTTTTGTCTTTGTCTAATGGGATGTCAATCAAAAATCTTAACTGAAAAGACGTCATTAAAAATCATTGTTGCTAGTGATTTACATTATTTTCTTAAAGATTATTATCAGGATTGTGAATGGTTTGAAGAATCCATGTTGTATGGTGATGGAAAAATGGTGACATATGGTGATGAAATTGTCAATGCATTTATAAAAGCTGTGATCAAAGAAAAGCCTGATATTGTCCTTTTAACTGGCGATTTGACTTTTAATGGTGAAATAGGCAGCCATCAACAGTTAGCTCAATTACTTACGCAAATCACAAAGCAGAATATTCCTGTAGCCGTTATTCCCGGTAACCATGATATTGATAATATATATACCAAAGGTTATGGTCAAGATGATTATTTTGATGTTGATAATATTGATGCACAAACTTTCCGTGAAATCTATCATAATTTAGGTTATCAGCTTGCAAGTGCAACACATGCAGGTTCTTTAAGCTATCGCATTGATTTGAATGATGATTATGTTCTATTGATGATGGATTCAAATGCTCATGAACTGACAAAAATGACATTAGGAGCTGGAGGATTTTTTACTGATTCCACGATGCAATGGTTAAAGCAACAACTCTCAGATATCCAAAGTCAGGGAAAGATTCCATTAGTGGCTATGCATCATAATCTGGCCATTCACAATGAATTGTTGAATGAGGGATATACGATTCAAGATCATGAGAGTATTGCAGAACTTTTTGCGGAGTATCATGTCCCTTTTGTCTTAAGTGGACATATTCATTGCCAGAATATTCGTGAAATTCAAGGCATTTATGATATTGCTTCTTCATCTTTATTGGATGCCCCTTTACAATATGGAATCATTGAACTTGATAATCAAAATATGAATTATCATACAGAGTCATTACAGATTTCAGTAGATGCTAATGATTATTTTGATCAGGTCACATCTCATAGATTTGCCGATGATTTTCAAAAAATAACGGATGAAAAGAAAAGAGTAGCTATAGAAGATGTTATGATTAAGACCAATCGCTATTATTTTACAGGAAATATCAATGAATATGTTGATGAAATTAAACAAAGTCAAGGTTATCAGTATTTACAAGAAGAAGAGAATTTGGCATTTTATCAACAGTATTTAGAAAGTATGCTTAAAGAGACAGCATCATCACAACAATTGTCTTTGACTATTGAAAAATAACTTTTGACTTGCTAAGAGTTATGATAAAATAAAAGAAGATATAAGGAGGAAGAAAAGATGAGATTAGGAGCTATTGAAGCTGGTGGTACGAAATTTGTTGTGGCGATTGGAGATGAAAATGGTCATGTTTTAGAAAGGGATTCATTTCCAACAACAACACCTCAAGAAACTGTAGAAAATATCTTTCAATTTTTTGATGGAAAAGATATTGATGCTTTAGGTTTAGGCTGTTTTGGACCTATTGATCCAGATTTAAAGAGTCCAACTTATGGATACATTACAACAACACCAAAACCAGGGTGGACAAATTATAATATTGTCGGTGCATTACAGGAACATTATCCAGATTTACCAATTGGATTTGATACAGATGTTAATGGTGCAGCTTTAGGAGAAGCATATTTTGGTGCTGCCAAAGGATTGGATAGTGCTTTATATTTGACAATTGGAACTGGAATTGGTGGTGGAGCCATTGTGGAAGGTCATCTTGTTCATGGACTCTTACATCCAGAAATGGGTCATATGATTCTCGAACAAAGAGAAGATGATCATTATCAGGGAAAATGTCCATATCATGGAACATGTTTTGAAGGTTTAGCTGCTGGACCAGCAATTGAAGAAAGATGGGGAATTAAAGGGAGCGAATTGCCTGAAGATCACCCAGCATGGGATTTGGAAGCGTGGTATATTGCTCAAGCATTGGCTATTTATGTTTTAACACTTTCACCAAAGAAGATTATTTTAGGTGGTGGCGTTATGCATCAAAAACAACTATTCCCACTTATTCATAAATATCTTCAAGAAAGATTAAATGGTTATATTCAAAAGGATGAAATCACAACAGATGCTATCAAAGATTATGTTGTTTATCCTGGATTAGGAGATAATGCAGGTGTTTGTGGTGCATTGGCGCTAGCCAAAATGGCAAAAGACAGATAAGGGATGTTGAATATCCCTTTTTTTCATTGATAAAAAGAGGAAATTCTTTTCCTTGACACAAGGTCTTTCATTTTATATTCTATATATAAGAAGGGAATGAAGAACTTTTATGAATAAAAGATTATATAGATCAAAAAGAGATGTTATGATATGTGGTGTTTGTGGAGGTATTGCAGAGTATTTTGATGTTGATCCCACTATTGTCAGATTAATTGCGGTTGTTTTGATTTTAGGATGGGGATCTGGTTTGATTGCTTATTTAATTGGCGCTATCATTATTCCTAAAAATCCATATCAATAAGATGATAAACAATAAGGTATTATGATACTTTATTGTTTTTTTATATCTTTTTAAGGAGTCTTGTTCATAAAACTTCCATATTTTTTTCATTTCATTTTCACATTCTTTTGATAATATGGGTTAAAATAAGGAGAAAAAGATGAAAGAAAAAACAAAATGGATTATGTTAATAATTGTTGTGCTGATTTCTCTGATTACTATATTTATGAATCAGCCAGTTGAAACGAAAAAAGAAATACGTCATAATACAACACATAAAGAAGAAGATATTGACAAGATTATGGATGAGGTAATTGAGAGCTATGAAGAGACAAGTATCAAAGTTTTAAGTGTTTATTATGATGATCAAAAAAGCAGGGAAACAGAAGCTGAATATATGAAAAAAGATGAGTATCAGGAAGTGATTATTGTCTTTGTAGAATTTCATACAGGTTTCTTTCATGTTCCTACTGGATTAGGTGAAAATCAGCATTATATAGATTTTGCCCATATTTATGGTCAGGATTTACAAGGACAATGGGAATGGATAGACGGTGGATATTTATAATTGGGATAGATTAAACAAATGAAATGATATAAAGAAGTTCATAAAAAAACGTATATTGATTTGGATATACGTTTTTTGGCGCTTTTATAAAAATTGTTATTTTAATTATTGAACTCATCTGGAATAATCACACATAAGGATTGTTTTTCGACACTGATATGAATTGGGAAGGTTGTACCTTCTTCACCATCAACATCATAAATAATATCTTTATCACATTCTATTGTTAAATTTTGCGCTTGGATATAAGTAATAAAAGGACTTTTATCATGACTGCTTAATTTATAATCTTTGAAAAGTGAAATTAAATCAGTTGTTGAACAGTTCTTGATAATCAATAAATCCAATTGTCCGTCTTGAATATTAGCATGGGGCGTAATATCTTTAAAACCACCCACTTGAGAAGTGTTGGTCACCATAAAGAGACGGGCATCTTCTTCGAAAGTTTGATCATCTGCTGTAATTTTTAAATGTAATGAAGTATGGAGTTGAGCAGGTAATTGTCTGATACCACTTATATAATAAGCCAATGGCCCAAATCGTTCTTTATCATTTTTGGAAACTTGAAAGCTGATATCACTAAACATCCCTCCAGCAATTACATTTGCAAAATAGCCATCATTGACTTTCCCAATATCAACTTTCATGGTATGGAAGTTTTGAATCATTTTGACAAAATCATCAGTAGAATGTGGCAAATGTAAATGATTCGCAAAGTCATTAACAGTGCCACCAGGTAAAATAGCAAGAGGTGTCTGCAGTTTCCTTTCAATAAAGCCACTGATAATTTCATTGACAGTACCATCTCCACCAACACTCACAACAAAATCATAATCATGTTCTTGGATTTGTAAACAACGATGATAGGCATCGTCTTTTTTTTGTGTATAAAAGACATCAACTGTTTGAACAATTTGTTTTAGTACTAATTGCCCAATGATACGATCTAACTTTTTTTGAATTGTTTTAGTCCCTGCACTTGGATTGATAATAAATAAGCATTTCATAAAATCACTCCTATTAATTATATTTTATCATTAATCAAAAAGAAGATAAACCTAAAATGGCATATCTTCTTTGGCGTATACATTATTTCTGATTAATCTTAAAAGAAGTTCAACTCCTTTTTTCATCATTGTGATAGAGACAAATTCGTATGGTCCATGGCAATAAAAACCACCAGTTCCTAGATTGGGACAAGGTATTCCTAAAAAAGATAGACGAGCGCCATCAGTACCACCACGAATAGGAATAATTTCTGGTTGTAAGCCAACATCCCTCATCGCAACTTCAACCTGTTCGATAATATGAGGATGATCTTTGATAATATCTTTCATATTCAGATATTGTTCATGCGTTGTCAGATGAACAGCTTCGTAACCATAAAAACTATTGATATAAGCTTGAATTCTTGAAAAATCATTGAGCTGATGTTTGAGTTGCATATAATCATGGTTACGGACAATGTATTCTAATCGTGTTTTTTCACAATTTCCCTGCATATGTGTTAAATGATGAAAACCTTCATAGCCTTCTGTGTATTCTGGTTTTTGTTGTGAAGGTAGCATTTGATGAAACATCATGGCGACTTCCTGAGAATTGACGAGTTTATTTTTTCCACTTCCTGGATGAACACTTTTTCCTGTGATTTCAACAAGAACCTGATAGGCATTGAAGTTTTCAAAATGAAAAGCATTTATATCGCCACCATCAATCGTATAAGCATAATCTACTGGAAAGAGATCAAGATTGAAATGTTCTGTCCCTCTACCGACTTCTTCATCAGGTGTGAAAGCTACCATAATATCATTATGCTTGAATTCAGGATGTTTATACATATATTCAGCCATGCTCATAATAATCGCAATACCTGCTTTATCATCTCCACCTAAAAGCGTTGTGCCATCAGTTGTGATAATATCATGACCAACGACTTTATTTAAATCAGGAAATTCCCTTGGAGATAATAACATATCTGGTTGTAAAGTAATATCTTGTCCATCATAGTGACGAATAATTTGAGGGTGGATATGTTCACCACTGGCATCTGGAGAAGTGTCCATATGGGCAATCAGTCCAATGACATCGCCTTGATGATGATTATTAGATGGGATTTTCCCATAAACAACACCAAACTCACTCATTTCGACATCACATAATCCTAAGATGCGCATTTCTTCAATTAAAAATTGCGCAAATTCTTTTTGATTATCTGTTGAAGGAGATGTTGTCGCATAAGGATTGGATTGAGTAGGAAAACTGATGTATTTTAAAAAACGATTTTCTATTTTCATGATGATTCCTTCTTTCTTTCGTTATTATATCAAGAAATGCGTTTATCGACAATATCACAATATATGCTGACAATCTTATTTTTTACTAGCCAAATGCTATGATTATGATTATAATAAGGGGCGGAGGTAAAAGGATGGCAAAATATTATGCAGTGAAAAAAGGTAGACAAACAGGTGTTTTTTCATCTTGGGATGAATGTCAAAAAATGGTTAAAGGTTTTAAAGGGGCTGTTTATAAATCATTTGCTTCATTAGAAGAAGCCCAAGATTTTTTACAGGAGAAAAAACGTCCTGCAATTAATGAGCAAGGTCTGATTGCTTATGTGGATGGTAGCTATAATCAAAAAACAAGAGAATATGGCTATGGCTGTCTATTAATTGAAGGTCAACAGATGATTGCACAATTTTATGGCAAAGGAAATCATTCTGATTATGTGGAGATGAGAAATGTGGCTGGAGAAATTGCGGGAGCTCATAAAGCTATTAGTTATGCGATTGAACATCAATATCCGATGATTTGCATTTACTATGATTATGAAGGTATTGAAAAATGGGCTGAGCATTTATGGGAAGCACGTCGTCCAGGAACGAAGGCTTATCAGTCATTTGTTGATGAAAGTCGAAAAAAAATTGAGATTCGTTTTATCAAGGTTTTGGCACATAGTGGAGATTTATATAATGATATGGCAGATCAATTGGCAAAGAAAGCAGTAGGTATTCAATGAGTGAAAAAATAACTGTTTTTGATATTGAAGTCTTGAATCAGGATCCAGCAAGCCTTTGTGCAATAGGTATTGTAGAGCTTCAGGATAAGAAAATTATTTCCACATATTATTCATTAATCAAACCTAAAAATCTCAGTTATGATAGTTATCGCTACAAAATCCATCATATTAAGCCTCAATCACTGTATAAAGAAAAAACATTTGAAGAAGTCTGGAAAGATATTCATCATTATTTTGAAAATACCATTGTTGTTTCGCATGATATTCAGGGTGATATGATGAACTTGCGTGCGGCCTTAAAACAAAATCATCTTGTGTATCCTCGTTTATTAATGTCTTGTACAAATGTTCTTGCACATCTCATTTATCCAGATCTTCAAAAATATAATCTCAAAGATTTATCACAGATGATTGGTTTTGAATTTCAGGCACATCATGCTTTAGAGGATGCTAAGGCTTGTGCATATCTGTTAGTTGAAATGTTAGAACATGTTGGAGTAGAAAGCTTGTATGATTTACATCAACAATTTCATTTAGAGTTTGGCGAAATGAAAGAAAACTATTATCGTAATATCATATCAGCGGAATCTGTTCATCAGCTTTTAGAGATGAATCAGAAAGAGGATGCTTTATTGTATCATCAATCTGTTTGTTTTACCGGAAAATTAACAATGCCAAGAGAATTATTAGAAGAAAAAACAAAGGAAGTTTGTGCCTTATCAACGAATCAGGTAAGTACGCATACCAATTATCTTGTGATTGGTGGAAAAGGTTATCGAAAAGTACGTTTTGGAAAGGAAAATAAAAAAGTTCAAAAAGCCTTGCAATTGATGAAACAAGGTCAGGATTTAAGAATTATTCATGAAAAAGAATATTTAGAACTTTTAGAGGGGAGAAAAGAATGTCTATAAAAATAAGAATCGCACAAATAGAAGATGTTGAGGACATTTTAAGAATTTATGCTCCCTACGTTTTAAATACCAATATTACTTTTGAATACAATGTACCAACCTTAGACGAGATGAAAGCACGTATGCAAAAGACATTAGAAACTTATCCTTATCTGGTTGCTTTGGATGATGAACGTATTATAGGTTATGCCTATGCTTCACCATTTCATAGTCGAGCAGCTTATCAATGGGGTAGTGAATTGTCTATTTATTTAGATCAGCATTATCATGGACAATCTATTGGTAAAAAGCTTTATTCAGTATTGTTAGCTTTACTCAAATGCATGAATGTCCAAAATGTTTATGCCTGCATTACGCATCCTAATGAAAAAAGTGAAAAATTCCATGCTTTTTTTGACTTTCAGATGGTGGGATGCTTTCATCGTGCAGGTTATAAGATGGGAAATTGGCATGATGTGATATGGATGGAAAAAGCCATTGACCATCAGCAGCATGTTGAAGCGCTGATACCGTTTTCTCAGTTAACGCATGAACAAATTGAATCCTGTTTGGCTTTGTGCTATGATAAATAAAATGAGGTGAAGAGATGGATACATTAATTATTGGAAGTGGTTTTGCAGGAAGTGTTGTCGCAAGAGTTCTTGCAGAACGTGGGGAGAAAGTGAAAATTATTGAAAAAAGAAATCATATTGGTGGTAACTGCTATGATGAGTATGATGAACATGGTGTTTTGATCCATAAGTATGGGCCACATATTTTTCATACAAATCATAAAGACGTGTATGATTTTTTGTCACGTTTTACAAAGTGGTATGATTATCGTCATGAAGTAGTAGGAAATGTCTATGGGAAGATTATCCCTATACCATTTAATTTAAATACACTCATGATTGTCTTTGGTCAAGAAAAAGGAGAACGCTTAAAACAGGAATTAATTGAGACATATGGTGAAAATGCCAGAGTGCCTATTTTAGAATTACAAAAAAATCCATCTTCAGGGATTCAGGAAGTGGCACAATATGTCTATGAAAATATATTTTTGAAGTATACGATGAAACAATGGAATCAGAAACCTGAAGAAGTTGATCAAAGTGTCACAGCGAGAGTGCCTGTTTTGATTTCTTATGATAATCGTTATTTTCAAGATCAATATCAGGGGATGCCATTAGAAGGATATACAAAATTATTTGAAAATATGTTGGATCATCCTCATATTGAGGTAGAACTCAATAAAGATGCAAAACAAGATTTATCTTTTGATTTTGAATCTCATCAGATTTATTATCAGGGGAAATTATGGGAAGGCAAAGTGATTTTTACAGGAGCTATAGATCAGTTTTTTGATTGTTGTCTAGGGCAGTTGCCATATCGTTCATTACGTTTTGAGTATGAACATTATCCACAAGATCATTATCAAAGCAAAGGTGTTGTGAACTATACGGTCAGTGAAGACTTTACACGTATTACAGAATTCAAGTATTTAACAGGCCAAAAAATCTCTGGAACAACAATAGTCAAGGAATATCCAGAAATTTATCGTGATGAATCACAAGTGCCTTATTATGCGATTTTATCACCAGAAAACTTAGCTATGTATCAAAAATATGTAGATTATGTTAAAGCATTTCCTCGCTTTTATTTATTAGGTCGTTTAGCCCAATATAAATATTATAATATTGATGGAATTGTTGAAGAAGCTTTAAAGCTTGCGGAAACATTGTAGGAGGCATTTATGAAATATTTAAGTATTGCGATTCCATGTTATAATTCTCAGGATTATATGGATAAGGCGATTGAGTCTTGTCTGATATTAAAAGATGATGTTGAAATTATCATTGTGGATGATGGATCATCTGATCGTACTGCACAAATTGGTGATGAGTATGCTATGAAATATCCTGAAACAATCAAATGTGTTCATCAGGAAAATGGTGGTCATGGTCAGGCAGTGAATACTGGTTTGAAAAACGCAACAGGATTGTATTTTAAAGTTCTTGATAGTGACGACTGGTTTGATCAGTCTGCACTTGTCAAAGTTATAGAAACAATAAAAAAATCATATCAAAAAGATGAAGATGTGGATATGTTTATTGCCAATTATGTTTATGAAAAGCCAAGTGCTCATAAATCTAGTGTGATTAAATATACGAATGCATTACCACAAGATAGAACTTTTCGATGGTATGATATTAAACGTTTTTATCCACAACAGAATTTATTAATGCATAGTGTCATTTATCGTACACAGCTTTTAAGAAATTGTAATCTTGAGTTACCAAAACATACTTTCTATGTTGATAATTTATTTGTTTATCAACCATTACCATTTGTCAATACACTTTATTATATCAATGTAGATTTATATCGTTACTACATAGGTAGAGAAGACCAGTCTGTTAATGAAAAGATTATGATTTCACGTATTGATCAACAAATTAAAGTCAATAAATTAATGATTGATTGTTGTGATGTTATGAAATTAAAGAGCCGAAAACTAAGAAATTATATGGTGAAATATCTGACAATGATTACGACTGTTTCGACAGTTCTGCTTTTAAAATCAGGAACTGAGGAACATCTTCAAAAGAAAGATGAACTTTGGGCTTATTTAAAAAATAAAAATCCAGAACTTTATCGTGCTGTGAAACATACATTCTTAGGATCAATGATGGAAATGGATGGTCGTATTGGTAAGAAACTGATTACAACAGGCTATGCTATTTCACAAAAATTATTTGGATTCAATTAAAATGATGTTTGTATTTATCCCCTTTTTGGGGATTTTTTTTAAATGAGAGAGAAAAGTCAAAACCAAAAAAGAGGTTCTTTCATATATAATAATATAAAAAATGATTATATGATTTGTTTCTACAAAGCATTTGTGATTAAATATAAAGAAAAAGAGGTGAAGAAGATGGAAAAAACATTAATTGGTAGAATATTAGAAATGGATCCAGCAGCACGTCATCCTTTAAATGTTATTATCAACTATCCAGGATTACATGCTATGTTTCTATTTCGTATTTATCATTTTTTATGGAAAATGCATCTTAAACTTATTGCACGTTTATTGAGTCAGATTGCACGCTTTTTGACAGGTATTGAAATTCATCCAGGCGCAACTATTGGGAAGAGATTCTTTATTGATCATGGTATGGGAGTTGTCATTGGTGAAACGACTATTATTGGTGATGACTGTACTTTGTATCAGGGAGTTACACTAGGTGGAGTTGGAACTGGTGAGCATAAAGTCAAAAGACATCCAACTTTAAAAAATAATGTGATGGTTTCAGCGGGTGCAAAAGTTATTGGAGATGTAACAATTGGTGATAATAGTATTATTGGTGCGTCATCAGTTGTATTAAAAGATGTACCACCTAATTGTACAGTGATTGGTATACCGGGTAGAATTGTGAAAGAAAATGGTCAAAGAGTTGATAAATCGTTATAAAAAGAAACATTCTTGTTTTTGATTTTGTTCATAAAAAGCCTTCTGTTTCATACAAATGAAATAGGAGGTTTTATTATGATATCTATTGATATTCAAGCGGCTTTACATTATTATGGGCTAGGTTTATTGAAACGTGAAAATCATCTTTATTGTCTGGTAGATTTGAAAACAGGGGAATGGTATGAGAAGATGACAATTTATTATATTGAGATATTATTGAAGAATTGGAATCATTATCGAATAAATTGTTCTTGATTGAATTTTATAATATATCATGTTAGAATAAACGGGTGATAAAATTTGTTAGTTATTTTTATATAAAAATCAAATCATGTCCCAGTACCTCAGTAGGATAGAGGGTCCGCCTCCTAAGCGGAACGTCGCAGGTTCGACTCCTGTCTGGGACGCCAGAAAATCCGCTGTAAGCCTTTATTTTTAAGGGTTTACAGCTTTTTTTGTTGATATTAAGCAATTTGTGTTGAGCTTTTGGAATATTATAGGCTGATAATCAAAAAGTGTTTAAATTTCAGAACATGAGTTGGTAAAATTTGAAATATGTTCAATCATTTAAAATATAACATTATTGTATGTATTTTAAGATATTTTGATGAGAATTGCCTATGATGTTATTGTATTTGTTCAAGAGAAAGTATGTTTTCATTTGTCTGAAGATTAATAAATTCTATTACTTTATATTTTTGTTTTGATAATAACGATTTGATAATAATAAGGGTTTGATATTTGGCAAACATATTTCCGAGGCAATTTGTGCAAATATTTCTGGTTTAGGTTCCATATCATGTTCAAACCATAAAATAAAATCGTTAAATATTCCACCAGTGTGATAATATAAGGGAACCTTTGTTTCAAATTTTTTGTTGATCATGTCTACATTTTCTAAAAAATAATCATTTAATGCAGGTAATAGTAGATATGATAATTGATTTCTATGGATAATCAGGATT
The DNA here is from genome assembly GCA_944325245.1 of uncultured Massilimicrobiota sp. Taxonomy (GTDB): domain Bacteria; phylum Bacillota_I; class Bacilli_A; order Erysipelotrichales; family Coprobacillaceae; genus Allocoprobacillus. Next base: position 15,531 of record CALUZM010000057.1, read on the forward strand.
TCTTTTTTATATTGATAAAAGGTTTTAAAAATATGAGATAGATATTTTGATAACTGATTTTGAGAAGTTTCAGGAAGAGAAAGTATACTTTGTTTAAGAATATTGCAAAAGAAAGTTTCTATGATTTCTTCTTTAGAATGAAAATGACGATAATAAGTTGAGCGGTTGACGCCAGCTTTGTTTGTGATTTGTCCAATAGTGATTTGAGAAAATGGTTCTTTTTCCATAAGTAATAGTAAGGCAGTTATGATATATTTCTTCATTATTTGTGCAGTTGTATTTTTTCTTCTCATCGGCAACAAAACCTCCTTTTTGTTGCAATTTACATCACAATTCTTGTTTTTTACAAGAGAATTGTTAAAATAAAAATGCAACATTTGTCGCTTTTATTATAAAAAGTCATGAGAGTACAGTCAAGATTGTTTCGTTTATGTAAAGAGATGAAAATATATTATGAGGAGATGTGACTATGAAAAAATTAACTGAAAATCTTTATCAAATGACAACTTATATCCAACCTATGGATTTTACAATTCATCAATATTTACTTGCAACGAACCCTGCTATTTTGTTTGCGACAGGTACATATGAAGACGCAAAAAAGAATTTACCTTTTATCAAAGAAATCTTGGATGGATGGGAACTGAAATATATTTTTGTTTCACATTTAGAAAGTGATGAATGTGGCGGGCTTTCAGTTTTTTTTTCAGAATATCCTGAAGTAACTGTTTTGTGTTCTTCACTATGTGGAAGAGAATTACCAGGTTATGGATATAAAGGAGATATTAAGGTATGTCATGTGGATGAAGATTTAATTGATGGAGAGCTGGAACTTCAATTTATTGATTATCCATCAGAGGTGCATCTGCAAAATGGTTTATTATGTTTTGAAAAGAATAGTGGTCTTCTTTATAGTTCGGATCTTATGCAGCAGTATGGTCATGGTTCAGGTCAATTCATTCAAAGTCATTGGAAACAGGAAGTTGAGAAAATTGATTTGAATCGTGTGCCTAATGAAAAATATCTACATATTCTTAAGAAAAAATTATTACAAATTAATCCTCAATATATAGCTGTTGGTCATGGTTTTTGTATAAAACTGTAACAGCATATGAGAGAAGGATAAGTCTAAATAATTTTTTCAGTAAAGGAAAATATTTCATTATTTTTTGTTTTTAGATAAGTCATATAGCACAATATTTACTTTAAGCAAATATTGTGCTATATTTGTTTTAGAAAAGAAAGTTTTTGTATAAATCAAAAGAAAATCAAAGAATTTTTGCGTATATATAAGTAGGAGATCTTTTTTATCATTCCTTGAATATTGAAAAGCTAACTATAAAAATCAAAGGAGGAATGATGAATTGAAACAGGAATATCTTGATGCATTAGAAAAATTAAGACCTATTGAT
>CALUZM010000058.1 GCA_944325245.1 uncultured Massilimicrobiota sp.
ATCATGTTAAGGATGCTTCATATGACGAAATGGTCGAATTGCAATTAAAAGATGGTTCAACTCGTTTAGGACGTATTGTCCAGATTGAAGGAGAAAAAGTTGTTGTTCAGGTATTTGAAGGAACAAACTCTTTATCTCTAGCTAATACAAAAACAAGATTACTAGGACATCCAATGGAACTTCCTGTTTCTAAGGAAATCTTAGGACGTGTCTTCTCTGGAGCAGGAAAACCAATTGATGGATTAGGAGAAATCTATGCAGAAAAATCTATGGATATCAATGGACAGCCATTAAATCCAGTTGCCCGTGTTTATCCAAGAAACTATATTAACACTGGTATCTCATCTATCGACTGTTTAACAACTTTGATTCGTGGACAGAAATTACCAATTTTCTCAGGTTCAGGTTTACCACATAACCAATTAGCTGTCCAAATCGTTAAACAAGCTAAAGTTAAAGATGATGATGGTAGTGGATTCGCAGTTGTCTTTGCAGCAATGGGTGTTACAAATGACGTTGCTGAATACTTCAGACGTTCTTTTGAAGAAGCTGGCGTTATGCAAAGAGTTGTTATGTTCTTGAATTTGTCTAATGACCCAATCATTGAACGTACATTAACACCACGTTGTGCTTTAACAGCTGCTGAATACTTAGCTTATGAACATGATATGCATGTATTAGTTATCTATACTGATGTCACTTCTTATTGTGAAGCTTTACGTGAATTCTCTTCAAGTAAAGGAGAAATTCCTGGACGTAAAGGTTATCCAGGATACTTATATTCTGACTTAGCTTCATTATATGAAAGAGCTGGTATTTCTAAATCAGCCAAAGGATCAGTGACTCAGATTCCAATTTTAACAATGCCTAACAATGATATTACACACCCAGTTCCTGACTTAACTGGATATATCACAGAAGGACAAATCACACTTGATTCTGAATTGAATTCAATGGGTATTTATCCACCTGTCAGTGTATTACCATCACTTTCACGTTTGATGAAAGATGGTATTGGTGAAGGATATACAAGAAAGGATCACTCAGATGTATCTAATCAGTTATTTGCAGCTTATGCTCATGTTCAAGATGTTAAATCATTAACATCAGTTATCGGTGAAGATGAATTATCTCCAGTAGATAAAAAATATATGGAATTTGGACGTTTATTTGAACAACATTTCCTTAACCAAGGTTTCAATACAAACAGATCTATTGAGGAAACATTAGATTTAGGATGGACATTATTATCAGTTCTTCCTAAAAATGAATTGGATCGTATTGATAATGCGGTGTTAGAACAATTCTATGATCATGAAAAGGCAGTAGCTCAATTTGATCTTCAAGAAGATACAATGATCAAAGAGTTACAACAGGCAGTGGATAATGGCTAATCAGGTCTTTCCAACAAAAGGAAATTTGATTGCTACCAAAAAGTCATTGGAACTCGCTTATTTGGGTTATGACTTAATGGATAAAAAAAGAAATGTTCTCATCAAGGAAATGATGAATTTATTAGATGATGTGAAATTGATCAGAGATGATATTACAGATTCTTATCAAAAAGCTTATTATGCACTTCAGGAAGCCAATATGTCACTTGGTATTATCAGTGATATTGTTGAAGCCGTTCCTATTGATGAAGGATTAAGTGTCACTTATCGAAGTGTTATGGGAGTGGAGATTCCAAAGGTCAGCTATGAAAAAACACCACTTCGTTTAGGATATGGTTTTGAAAGAGCAAACTCTAAAGTGGATTATGCATATAGATGTTTCTATCATGTGAAAGAATTAACTGTCAAACTGGCTGAAATAGAAAACGCTGTTTATCGTTTGGCTAACGCTATTCGTAAAACACAAAAACGTGCGAATGCCTTACAAAACATTTCGATTCCAGAATTTGAAAGAACAGTGAAATTCATTAGTGAATCTTTGGATGAAAAAGATCGTGAAGAATTCTCTCGTCAAAAAGTCATCAAAACACAAAAGAATAAACAAGAAGCCTTAAAACAAGAACAGGATCGTTAAGATCTTGTTCTTTTTTTGTAGAATGATTTATGAAAAATTAAGAATTTATTAAGAAAATATTGTGATGCAAAAAGTATACTGATAAATAGGAGATGATGAAAATGAAAAACAAAGTGATGATGACAATCATTTTTCTATTAAGTTTATCAACGATATTTATGAATTGGTTTGGAGATACACGTACAGATATTGTTGTGTCAGGTCTGATTCTTTTAAATAATCCTATTGCTGTCACATGTATTTTCATAACACTAGCAGGTATATGGCTTCGTTTTGGAGAGAATGCCTATAAATTGACTTATATTGGACTTATTGGTATTGCAGCGATGGAAATATATGAATTTTTTACATGGCATATTTTTACTGTATCAGGAGCTTTCGATTTGCGTCTGAGTTTAGATTTGTGTTATCCTGAATTCTATATAGCTGTGATATGCATGTTTTTAACATTTTTCATTTTTAGATACTATTTTCAGGAAATAGATTTGACAAATGCAAAAGAATTTATATGATAGATAAAAAGGGGAGTGATGATTTTGGAAAAGAGAAAATATAAGACTTTATTAAAGAATGTTCTACAATTTGAAATTATCTATAAAATCATGATTCTCTTTTTCTTTAGTCCGTTACTCAGATGGATTTTAAAGCAATATTTACAGCATTCTTCTGTAGGTATTGCCTTTAATCAAAATATCATACAAGTTTTTCTTTCAATACCCGGTATCATTGTTTTATTGATTTTATCATTAAGCATGATGCTTTTGGTTTATTATAATCTTTATGTTGTTGTGCAGTTGATTACATTAGAATATCAGCAACGTTCTTACTCATTAAAAGAAGTGGTTTTAAAAAGTTTTCAATCCCTTCAATATATTCACAAGCCTTCATTTATTTTAAGTGGTCTTTATATGATTTTATTATTACCTCTCGTTCATGTTGGCTTTTTAAATAATTATATCCCAAGATGGGATATTCCCACTTTTATTTTTAGTGAACTACAATTAACATTGAGTGGACAATGTCTGATTTTTCTTATTTATTTGCTTTACTATGGACTTTTTATTGTGACTTTATTTGTTCCTTTTTATTTGTTTTTTGAACGTATTTCATTTCCATCAGCAGTGAAAAAAAGCTATCATTTGATAAAACAAATTAATTGGAAACAAAAAATTTATATTCTTTTATGCATTGGTTTATGGGTAGGCGTAGAGACAGCTATTATGAATGTTTTGCCTTATCCATTGCTTCATAATCGTGATTTTAATTTTTATTTTATCAAATATTTCATTCATTTTGTTTCATTTCGATATAGTGTCTTTCAATATATCATGATTTATCTGATATCTACAGTTGCGATGATTTTCTTTATTCGCTATTTCGTTATTATGTTTTGTCAGTATGAAAAACGTATTGTCACGATTCAGGATATGACGATAGATACAACAAGACTCAGACAATTCTTATCACATTTTAAGCAAGGCTCATTTACGTCTATTGAAAAAATAAAAAATACAATTTTTCATCATCAATGGTATCAGAAATATAAAAAATATATTGGTATTGTAGGAGTCGTTTGCCTCGTCATTGTGAGTATTATTTATTTGTATCAGGATCCCAGAATTCACTATCCTTGGAGTATAGGACATAGGGGATCTGGCTATGCTATTGAAAATACTTATGAAGCCGTTAAAAATGCAGATCAGTGTGGTGCAGACTTTGCTGAAATTGATATTCAGCTTTCTCAAGATGGAATACCTGTTGTTTATCATGATCATACAATGTCAAGATTATCGGACTCTTTGGCAGCTGTTTCTGATTTAACGGCTCAGGAATTTGAAGATATAACATTAAAAGATCAGCAAATGACAGCGAGTCCTATTACATTAGAACATCTGATTGAAAAAATGCAGCAGGAACAAATAAATATACGTCTTTTGATTGAATTAAAACCAACTCAAGATAATTATCAGCAATTGGTTGAATCAATGGTTGAAATCATCAATCGTCATCATTTTTCAAATCAGGCAATTTTTATGTCATTGCATTATGACAGTGTAGAATATTTGCATCAATTGTATCCTCATTGGTGGATTGGCTATTGTATTTATGGAAGTATTGGGGACATTGATGATAGTATATGGGATATGAATATAGATTTTTTGGCAATTGAAGAAAATCGTGCCAGTACATCACTGATTCAAAAGGCGACTTCACAGATGCTTCCTATCTATGTATGGACAGTTAATGATACCAAGAAAATGCGTCAGTATTTAGAGATGGGAGTGAGTGGATTAATTACTAACTATCCTGATCTAGCAAGACAAGAAATTGATGAATATATGCAAAAATATCCTTATGCTTATTATTCAAAACGCATTCTATCTTCTGATAGGATGCGTTTTGAAATGTTGTGAAGAGTTTTTTAAAATTCTAATTGGATATGATAAATTTTTCCCCATAAATAAATCTGATAAAAATAAGCCATTAATTGTGGACCCATCATCAGTTGACCAAACCATGGGACTGTAAAACTTTGACCATGTGTATCAATGAATGTCTGTAGTTTTTTTCTATCAAAGAATTGGAAAAGAATATTAGAAGAATCTTTTAAAGATTCTTTTAATTTATCTTCAATGAGTTGTGAATAAAGAGGTGAATGGGTTTTAGGATAAGGATTCTTTTTACGATGACTGATTTCTGATGGTAAAAAGTCTGCAAAAGCTTGACGTAAGATACCTTTTTCTTCACCATTGACAAACATATATTCTGTTGGCATATTATAAAGATATTGAAGTATTTTTGTTGAAGCAAATGGAACACGCACTTCTAAAGAAGCACGCATTGTTTGACTGTCGGCACGAGTTAAAAGTGTTTGCATAAACCATTGTGTATTTAAATAAATCATTTGTTTTTTAGGCTGATCTGTTGGAATTTCCTGAAGGCTTTTTGTATAACGATCAATGATATAATCTTTTAGTTGTAGTTTTTTGACTTTCTCATTAAACATATCCAGTTTTTTATCTAAGTCTCGCATCCAAGGGAAATAGGGCTGCTGATAGAGTTCTTTTTTATAGAACCATGGATAACCACCAAAGATTTCATCAGCACATTCACCAGAAAGTGTTAACTTATGCTGGTTAGAAATCTCTTTTGCAAATAACAAAAAGCTTGCATCAATATCAGCCATTCCTGGCATGTCTCTAGCAATCAATGCCTCTTTTAATGCATCAACAAGATCACTTTGTTTTAAAATAACGGATTGATGATGTGTTTTGTAACGACTTGTCATTTTTTGAATATAATCATCATCCATGGTTGTCTGATAATCATAGGCTTGAAAATATTTATCCTGGTCTTCATAAGTAATACTGTAAGTTGCCAGTGGACGAATATATTGAGAAGTGATGGCAGTAATGATACTGGAATCTAAACCACCCGATAACATACAGGAAAGAGGTACATCACTTAATAATTGATGTTGAATACTTTCAATAACGAGATGTCTGACATGGGCGATGGTATCAGGTAGATTTTCATCATGTTTTTCATCATGAAGTTTCCAATAACATTGGGTATGAATGTCTTTTTGAAAATAAAGGAAGTATCCGGGTCTTAATGAGTAGATATTTTTATAAACTGTTAAACCTGGTGTTAAGCTTGGCCCTAATCCAAGTAATTCTTTGACACCCTGTTCATCCACAACAGCTTCTCCCAGATAACTCAATAGACTTTTGATTTCACTAGCGATCAATAAAGTGCCATCTTTTAATGTATAGTAAAGTGGTTTGACACCTAAAGGATCCCTTGCCGCAAAAAGTTTTTCTCCATCATCAATCACAAATGCAAAGATGCCTTCTAATAAGTCCAGACAATTTTCCTGATATTCAATATAAGCAGCCAATACCACTTCACTATCACTGGTTGTCTGAAAAGAATAACCAAGTTCAATCAAGTGATTTTTGATTTCAATCATATTGTAAAGTTCACCATTATAAACCATACGATATGTTTTCTGCTGATGTGTATATAAAAGAGGCTGGTTACCATTTTTTAAATCAATAATTGCTAAACGTGTATGACTCATTAGACAATGAGGCGTCATAAAATAGCCCGTATGATCTGGACCTCGTTTCTGTAATAATTTTGTCATTGTCATGATTTTCTCATCATAATGAAGTAATTGTTTTGAATAATTACAAATTGTTATAATACCACACATAGATTTCACCCCATATAATGTATGAAGAAAAATCAAAAATATGAAACAGCTAAGAGAAAAAAATAAGACGAACTTGAGATTTTATCAGATGAAATTCATGTTATGATACACATGGGTGATGGAAAGTGGAATGTCCAAGATGTCATAACCGTAATGTCAAACGTCTTTATCCATTGAATGGAAAGTATTACTGTCGTCAGTGTATTATGTTTCATCGTGTCTGGATAGAGGATACGAACACACAACACAAACAACATCATTATCCTCAAAAGAAAATTGATTATTTTCTTGATTTTGAGTTATCTTCAGCTCAAAAGACAATATCCAGACAGCTTGTTGAAAATTATCAGCATCATCGTCATTCCCTCGTTTTGGCCGTATGTGGATCTGGAAAAACAGAAATTGTCTTTGAATTGATTCAATATGCCCTGCAAAAAGGTGATCGTGTCTGCTTTTGTATACCGCGTAAAGAATTAGTCAAAGAACTTTATCAGCGTATTCAGGAAGCATTTTTACAGGTTGATATAGGTGTGGTCTATGGTGGATATATGAAAAATATTGAAGCCCAGCTGATGATTTGTACAATGCACCAACTCTACCGTTTTGAACAAAGCGGTTTTGATCTGATGATTGCTGATGAAGTAGATGCTTTCCCGTTTTATGGAAATGAAGTTTTACAGGAACTGTTTATGCGTTGTTGCAATGGTCAATATGTGAAACTCAGTGCAACATTTGTAAGAGAGGACATAAAAGATGAAGAATTACTAATTATGAATCGCAGATATCATGGCTATGATCTCCCAGTACCTCAGATGATTTTATGTCCGCGTTGCTTACAGCACTTTGTTTTAAAATGGTTGCTTTTTCGACTCAAAAAGAAAGCCATTGTTTTTGTGCCATTGATTGAAGATGTTGATAGAGTTGTTAAACAGATACAGTCACATACTTCTTTCAAAGTCAAAGGTGTTTCTTCACAGCATTCACATAATCAAGAAACACTCAAGGAACTTAAGGATGGACAACTTGATGTTATTGTTTCAACATCATTATTAGAACGTGGTATCACTATCGAAGATGTTCAAGTCATTATCTATCATGGAGAACATGCTCTGTTTGATCGTCGTACATTGATACAGATGGCAGGAAGGGTAGGACGAAAGATTTCTCATCCTCAAGGTCATGTTTATATTCTGTCAAGTGAACATACCTCCTCAATAAGACAATGTATCCATACACTCAAAAAGCTCAACAAAATGAATGTTTAATCTGTCATCGTCCACTCTTACAGACAATCTCCTTATCCCATTATCTATATCCTCTGGCACTTTGTCCTGACTGTCTATCACAATTTCATATTCTTGATTTTCAGACAACTTTTCATCACTATCCTTTAAGAATTCTTTATGAATATAACGATTTCTTTAGAACTTTATTATACCAATATAAAGGACTTTACGATTATGCTCTCAAAGATGCTTTTCTTTGCTTATATCTATCAGAGTTAAGAATGAAATATGATGAGCATATCATCGCAGTAGCCCCTAGCTCATCACAGGATAATGAAGTCCGTGGCTTTGCGCCTATGCAAGCCATTGCACAAACATTTTCGCAACATGTCTTTACTGGTCTTTATAAAAAAGAAAAGTATAAACAAAGTGGGCTATCCTATCACAATAGGCAAGAAGTTTCAAAGAAAATAGATATTCATCATAAAGAACAGCTTCAAGGACAAAAAGTATTGATTTTTGATGATGTGATCACCTCATCAGCCACACTTTCAACCTGTTTATCTCTTGTTGAAAGCTGTCATCCGGCAAGCATAGAACTGCTGGTTCTTTCAACAAAAAGCTATGTACATTTCTAAAAAGAAATGTACATTCTGTTATGATGGATGAAATTGACAGTGTTTTTGTTGAAAAGAAACTTATTTCCTGGGTAATAGATGATAAAAAGAGAATCCTTCGACAAGAAGAGTGTTCTTTTTTAAAATCAATCATTTATAATAAACACAACCATGAAGTAAAGGAGTTGTGAATATGCAAGGTAAAGTGAAATGGTTTAACGCTGAAAAAGGATTTGGATTCATTGATCGAGGTGAAGGAAAAGATGTTTTTGTTCATTATAGTCAAATCATTCAGGATGGATATAAATCTTTAAATGAAGGTGAAATGGTAGAATTTGAACTTCATTCCACTGAACGAGGTTTACAGGCTAAACATGTTGTCAAAATCTCATAAAGAGGGGTATGTTTAAGACATATCTCTTTTTATTTTGTGAAATAATTTTACATGATATTGACTTTGTTTTCTCATCATTCTATGCTATAATGTGAAATGTTTTAGTATGCATGAAAGGAGATTTATTCATGGCAAGTAAAAAACAGGAAATTAGAAAACAATTAAAAAAGAAAGAAGTCAAAGAATTAGAAGAACTTGGATTAAATCCTAATGCAGAAATTGTGGATTTAAATGATGATTTAGGTGATGAGGTTGAAGTAGAAACATTTGATGATGTTGTCAAAAAACCATCTCAACCAATTGAATTCAATACGACACCACAAAAAGAAAAGAAAGGATTATTCGGTTCCATTAAAAAGGCTTTTTCACAAGATAATAAAATATTAAAGACTTTGGAAAAACAAGCATTAAAGATTATGGAATTAGAGCCAAAATATCAGGCAATGAGTGATGAAGAATTGGCTCATCAGACTGATCTTTTTAAAGAACGTCTACAAAATGGAGAAAGTTTGGATGATTTATTGATTGAAGCTTATGCAACAGTACGTGAAGCAGCTTATAGACGATTAGGACTCAAAGCTTTTAAGGTTCAGTTAATGGGAGCAATATCACTTCATAATGGAGATATTGCAGAGATGAAAACAGGTGAAGGAAAAACTTTAACTTCCATTTTCCCAGTTTATTTAAATGCTTTAACAGGACAAGGTGTTCATGTTGTCACAGTCAATGATTATCTGGCTGAACGTGATAAGACTGATAATGGAAAAGTTTATGAGTTTTTAGGATTGACAGTTGGATTAAATAAAAGAGAACTGACAAAAGATGAAAAACGTGCCCAACATGCTTGTGATATTACTTATACAACAAATGCTGAACTTGGTTTCGATTATCTAAGAGATAATATGGTGACAAGATTAGAAGATAAAGTATTAAGACCTTTAAACTTTGCATTGGTAGATGAGGTTGACTCTATTTTAATTGATGAATCAAGAACACCATTAATTATTTCTGGTGGTAAGAAAAATACAGCTGCTTTATATATTCAGGCTGACCGTTTCGTCAAATCATTGATCAATGAAAAGGATTATGAAGTTGATATTGAAAGCAAGACAGTCTCTTTAACAGCACAAGGGATTAGTAAGGCAGAAAAATCATTTAAAATCAAAAACTTATATGATCCAGAAAATACAGCTTTAGTGCATCATATTAATCAGGCATTGAAAGCCAATTATACAATGACGCGTGATGTGGAATACATGATTGCGACAGAAGATGGAAGTCATGATATACGTAATGCCAGCATTATGATTATCGATCAGTTTACAGGACGTGTAATGCCAGGTCGTGCTTATAGTGATGGATTACATCAAGCCATTGAAGCCAAAGAAGGCGTTCCTATTAAAGAAGAAACAGTAACGCTGGCAACGATTACTTATCAGAACTTCTTTAGATTGTTTAATAAACTGGCTGGTATGACTGGAACAGCAAAAACAGAAGAAGAAGAATTCAGAACAATCTATAATATGCGTGTTATTGAAATTCCAACGAATAAACCTGTTATTCGTGATGATAAACCTGATTTGGTTTTCGCAAAACAATCTGCAAAATATAAAGCAATTTGTGATGAGGTTGAAAAACGTCATAGTTATGGACAACCAATTTTATTGGGAACTGTTTCTGTAGAAACTTCTGAATTATTAAGTAAGATGTTGAATAAACGTGGAATTAAACATAATGTCTTGAATGCTAAAAACCATGCGAAAGAAGCTTTAATTATCGAAAAAGCTGGTGTGATGGGTGCTGTCACAATTGCGACAAACATGGCAGGTCGTGGAACAGACATCAAATTAGGTGAAGGTGTTCCAGAAATTGGTGGTTTAATGGTCATTGGTAGTGAAAGACATGAATCACGCCGTATCGATAACCAGTTGAGAGGACGTTCAGGACGTCAGGGAGATCCAGGATGTTCACTATTCTTTGTCTCTTTTGAAGATGAATTAATGCAACGTTTTGCGAGTGAAAAGATGAAAGAAAGAATGGGTTCATTCTTAGAAGACGAAGCTATTGAAAGTAAAATGGTCACAAAATCTATTGAAAATGCGCAAAAACGTGTAGAAGGACAAAACTTTGACATTCGTAAACAGTTATTACAATATGATGATGTGATGCGTCAACAACGTGAAATTATGTATAAAGAACGTGATGATATTATGTCTCAGACAGATTTGAGTCAAATTGTCAAAGGTATGTTTGAACAGGCTGTTGAAGACAGTGTCAGCCGTTTTACAAAACATGATGGTAAGAAAGAAAATGTTGATGTTGATGGTGCTTTAAATTATATTTCTAAAAATTATATGTTATTAGCTTCTCTTTCAGCTAAGAATAAAGAACCAGTTGAACATGATTCAAAGAAATTAGCAAACAGTTTATCAGAAATTGTTTATATGCAATATCAAAACAGATTTAATAAGAATTTACCACCTGAAATTAAATTGGATTATGAAAGACGTGTTTTATTAGGTGTGATTGATCATACATGGATTAATCATATTGATGCAATGCAAAAATTAAGAAATGGTATCTATTTACGTGCTTATGCACAAAGAGATCCACTTCAGGAATATACAGAAGAAGCCTTTTATATGTTTGAAGAAATGACAAAATCAATTTCTCAAGATATTACAAGAAATATTGTTCATATGGGTATTGCGCCTGGTAGTGAACAGGAAAAACAGATTCCTGCTGTTCAAATTGAATTGGAATTTAAAGCAGATTAATGGAATTATATGAAATGAAGAATGGGCTTGAAAAAGCCCGTTCTTTGCTCAATGAACTTTTTATTTCTATTGATATCGATGGATTGAAAAGAGAAATTGAAGGCTTAACTGTACAAACTATGGATGAGAATTTTTGGAATGATCAAAATCATGCCAGAAAAATTTATGATCAGCTTAATGATATGAAAAAGAAAGTTGAAACTTATGAACAACTCGTTCATGATTTAAATGAATTAGAAGAAACTTATCAGTATGTGAAAGAAAGTGATGATTCTGATTTTAAAGCATTGCTGGATGATGATTATCAGCGTTTTGAAAAAGCAATGGACGAGTTTGAAAAAACATTATTATTTTCTGGTGAGTATGATCACCATAATGCATTGTTAGAAATTCATCCAGGAGCTGGTGGAACAGAATCACAGGACTGGGCTGCAATGCTGATGCGTATGTATCAAAGATATGCAGATAAAAAGGGATGGAAGATTGAAGTTTTGGATTATCTGGATGGAGAAGAAGCTGGTCTGAAATCTGTCAGCTTGCGTATCGTTGGATATAATGCCTATGGACATTTAAAAGCTGAAAAAGGGGTTCATCGTCTAGTTCGTATTTCACCATTTGATGCGTCAAAACGTCGTCATACGTCTTTTGCATCTGTGGATGTGATGCCAGAGTTTGATAATGATATAGAAATTGAGATTGATCCTCATGATATACGTATTGATACATATCGTGCCTCTGGAGCAGGGGGACAGCACATCAATAAAACGGATTCTGCTATTCGTATTACTCATTTACCAACAAATATTGTTGTCACTTGTCAATCACAGCGATCTCAGATTCAAAATCGTGAACAAGCAATGATTATGCTCAAATCTAAACTTTATCAGCTGATGTTAGAAAAACAGGCTTCACAGTTGAATGAAATCAAAGGAGAACAAAAAGCTATTGAATGGGGAAGTCAGATTCGTTCTTATGTCTTGCATCCTTATTCTATGGTTAAAGATAATCGTAGTGGTTATGAATCTAATAATCCAAAGGCCATTTTGGATGGGGATTTAGATGATTGTATATATGCTTATTTAAAATCAATAGTCAAGGAGGGAGCAGATGCATCAAGTTAAACGTTTGGCTCGTGATACTTTTATTGTCTTATTAGGAAATTTGATATTGGCATTTGGTGTTGCTGTTTTTGCAGTTCCTTCACAGTTAATTGTTGCAGGAGCAACAGGGATTGCATTAATTATTTGTGAATTTATTGAAGTCAATTATGCTACCATTGTTTTTATCATTAATATGGTGATGTTATTGTTGGGATTTGTAGTCCTAGGTAAAAAATTTGCAGCGGGAACGATTTTAAGTTCTATTGTTTTCCCATTTTTCCTGGCTATGTTTGAATCCATTCCACAATTACAGCATATTACATCCGATATGCTTCTTTCAGCCATTTATGCTGGTTTATTTACTGGTTTAGGCTGTGGAATTGTTTTCCGTGTTGGTTATAGTACTGGTGGAACGGATATCCCACCCCTCATCATCAATAAAAAATTTCATATTCCTTTAGGTGTTTGTGTTTATTTCTTTGATGTTGTTGTTTTATTAGGACAGATTTTCTTTACCAGCTTTGAAGGTATTTTATACGGAATTCTCACTGTCTTTATTACAGCCATTGTTTTGGATAAGGTCACAATTTTTGGTGAAAAAAATCTTCAGGTTCTTGTGATTTCTGCCCATCATGAAGAAATTGCTGAAGCTATTTTCTCAGAAGTTGATCGTGGTTGTACATTTGTGAATGTTACAACAGGATATTTCCATGACCAACAAAAAGCTGTCTTATGTGTTGTGAATAATCGTGAATATCCAGTTATTAATGATTTGGTTATGAATATTGATCCAACAGCCTTTATTATTGGTAGTGAAATTCATAGTGTCAAAGGTAGAGGATTTACTTTGCCTAATATTGATTTAGATAAACAAATAAGAGATCACGTATCCTAAAAAAGATGTAGAATTTAACTCTACATCTTTTTTATTCGTTCATAGGAATAGTCCCATAATCATAAATAATTTCTTCTTCATAAGCTGGATAGCTTTCCATATAGTCCTGATAGTAACGATAGGTTGTATAAAACAGATAAAAGACTAATGATAATATGACAGGAATAAGAATAAGGCAAGTATATTGAATTACTTTTCGTGATTTCATATGAGTAATGACATAATGATTATCATAATGCTGATAAAAGGAGAAAATAATATCTTCTGGTAAACCAAAATGTTGCAGGTAATCCTGTTGTGTGGCATGTGGATATAGCTTTTCATATTCTAAAAGTCTTTTTTTGAAAAAAGCAAGAAACTTTTTTTCCTGTGCATGATGTAATGGAAATGATTTATAAAGCTTCTGATAATAATTTTTGGCTTCTTTTTGGCTAAATTTTGTCTTTTTCATTTTGAAATATGTCCTCCATAGAGTGATAGATATTTTGATATTCTCTTTTTAAAGTTGTATATCTGACACATCCTGCTTCTTCAATATGATAAATCATTGTATCTTGGGATGTATTGATAGAAATCAAATCCATTTCATAAAGAAAAAACAAAGCTGTTAAAAGTTCACCTTCTGTGATTGTAAAGTATTTTTCAAAGAACTGATACAATTGTTCACTGCTTAAATCATTGTTTTTTAAAAGTTTTAAAATAATAATTTCTAAATTAATAAATTGTGATGCTTGCATGTGTTCTATCCTTTCTGATGGGTTAATAAATGAATGAGTTTTTGTGTTTTGTTATCTAAAACTTCATTTTGTCTTGTAATGAAAGTGATATCTGTTTTTAGTGCCTGGTCTTCAAGCATGACCTGAATAAAATGCTCATCTTGCCAGAAACTTAAAATATTTTGTGGCACAATCGCAATTCCTAAACCAGCCTTGGCCCACTGCAGGGATGTACGAGAATCGTCACATGTCATTTTAATATAGGGATTAAAATGAAGATTCAGGCAATAATCAGTGATAAGAGCTAAATAACGCTGATGAACAATTAAAGGCTTATCCTGATAATCTTGAATGGATGTCATGTCTGGACTTAATAAATCAGGATGGCCAATTGCCCACATTGGTTCACTCGCCATTGGATAGCAGTTTAACTGACTTTGATCAAAAGGTGTACGAACAATTCCTAAATCAATCTGTTGGCTCATCAAAAGATCAATGATCTCATAGGTTGTGCCTTCATAGATACGAAATAGGAAATGTGAAAAAGATTGGTCATGAAGAAGGTAAGATGGTAGAGTAGCAGAATTGGAAGATGTGACACCAATTCTTAAAACTTCCTTTTGCATATCTTGTATTTCATGAAAAGTTCTTTCACTTAAAGAAATCATCTGTAAACATCTTTTATAAAAAATCTTACCAGATTGTGTCATTTCTACCTTGCGATGTCCTCTTTTTAATAAAGTCACACCCAACTCTTCTTCAAGTTGTTTTAATTGCATAGACAAAGGAGGCTGTGCCATATGTAATGTTTGGGCAGCCTTAGATATTGTTCCTTCTTCAACAATTGTTTTAAAATAAATCATTTGTTTAATGTCCATCGTATCACCATATTTTAAAAGTATGAAAAATATATTTTATATATATTATACATATAATACATTTTTCGCTATAATAAATCAAGAAAGGACTGATGAAAATGTGGATGAAATATTTAAAACCATATCGCAAACAAGCTATATGTGGTTTTTTGTTTAAAATGATAGAAGCTTTTTTTGAATTGGTTGTTCCCATTGTTGTGGCAGATATTATTGATGTGGGAATTCAAAATCAGAGTCAATCCTATATCCTGAAAAGAGGTGCTTTGTTATTGGGTTTAGCATTTATGGGTTATGCCTGTGCCCTTGTTTGTCAATATTTTGCCTCTAAGACATCTCAAGGATTTGGCACATATTTACGTAATGATATGTTCAAAGCTATTAATCAATATGATTATGAATCTATTGATGAAATTGGTATTCCTTCATTGATGACACGTATAACAAATGATACCAATCAATTACAGTTGGCAGTAGCGATGACAATTCGTTTGGCATCACGTTCACCTTTTTTGATTTTAGGTTCATTAGTCATGGCATTTCGTATCAATGCTCAGATTGCTTTGATTTTTGTTTGTGCAGCACCATTATTGGCTTTAGCCATCTATTGGGTGATGTCACGTTCATTACCTCTGTATTTGAAAATTCAAAAGCAGCTGGATCATGTTTCCCTCATATGTAGAGAGAATTTATCAGGAATTCGTGTTATTCGTGCTTTTTCAAAACAACAACAGGAAAAACAGCGTTTTTATGAGGCAACACAAAGTCAAAAAGATATGCAGATGAATGTTGGAAAATTATCGGCATTATTGAATCCAAGTACCAGTGTAATTGTTAACTGTGCAATTCTTGTGATTTTGTATGCTGGTGGCATTCAAGTTTATAGTGGCAGTCTGACACAGGGAGAAGTCATTGCTTTAATTAATTATATGAATCAGATTCTTTTGTCTATGTTTGCCTTTGCGAATGTGATTGTCATTTATAATAAGGCAACAGCAAGTTATAAACGTGTTCAGGAAGTTTTAAGCATTCAACCGACAATCCGCAGTGGTCAAAAACAAATCGTTGATAATCATGAACCATTAGTGACATTTGATCATGTCAGTTTTTCCTATCAGGGAAGTCATGCCCTTTCAGATTTATCTTTTACGATTGAAAAAGGTGAAACTATAGGAATTATAGGGGGAACAGGTTCTGGAAAATCAACTCTTATCCATTTGATTCCACGTTTTTATGAAGCAACAGAAGGTCAAATTTATATCAAAGGTCTTCCTATCGAAGAATACTCATTATCTTCTTTAAGACAAATGATTGGCTTTGTGCCTCAACAGGCTTTATTGTTTAGTGGGACAATCAGAGAAAATCTTTGTTTTGGAAAAGAAAATGCCAGTGATGAAGATATTCATCAGGCTTTACAGTTGGCTCAGGCGTCTTTTGTGGAAGAGTGGAAAGATGGTGTTGAAAGTCAGATTACTCAGGGTGGACATAATCTTTCTGGTGGGCAAAGACAGCGTTTAACGATTGCAAGAGCGCTGGTGAGAAAACCAGAACTGTTGATTTTGGATGATAGTGCCAGTGCTTTGGATTTTGCAACGGATGCAGCTTTACGAAAAGCCATCGCAACACTTCCCCAAACAACAATTATTGTCTCTCAAAGAGTCAGTGCATTAATGCACGCAGATAAAATTCTTGTCTTGAGTCATGGAGAACTGGCAGGAATTGGAACACATGAACAGTTAATGCAGGATTGTACAATCTATCAGCAGATTGTCAGATCTCAGTTATCACAGGAGGTGGCATAAATGGATAAAAAAACAATCAAG
>CALUZM010000059.1 GCA_944325245.1 uncultured Massilimicrobiota sp.
TTTTTATTTATATGGGAAAAAGGACATATAAAAAATCCGATAGCATTATTCAAAGTGCCTATCGGATTTTTCCATATCTATTTATTTTTAAGCAATTGGGCAGCAGCTTCATCAACAATCAAGATACAATCAGGATGATCTTGTAATGCACTAGCTGGAACATCTGTTGTTTTTGATCCTTCAACAGTTGCTTGAATAGCTCTTGCTTTACCTTCACCAGAAGCAATCAGTAAAACTTTTTTGGCTTTCATAATATTAGCAATTCCCATACTTACAGCTTGTTTAGGTACATCTTCAATTTTTCCATTGAAGAATAAACGTGCGTTGTCTTCAATTGTTGATTGTTTTAAATCAACTTTATGTGTTACTGAATCAAAAGGTGTTCCTGGTTCATTAAATCCAATATGTCCATTAGAACCAATACCTAACAATTGAATATCAATAGGATTTTCTTCTAATAATTGATTGTATGCTTTGCATTCTTCATCAATATTTCCTTTTCCTTTTGGAACATGAACATTGTCCATATTGATGTCTAATTCATTAAATAAGTTATGGCACATAAAATAGTGGTAACTTTGTGGATGAGATTGATCTAAACCAAAATATTCATCAAGATTAAATGTTTTAATATCTTTATATGATGTTCCATTTTTTTTATGATCTTCTCTCATTAATTCATAAAGCCTAATAGGTGTAGATCCCGTAGCTAAACCTAAATTGGCAGATGGATTGTTTTTTACAACATCCAACATAATTTCACAAGCTTTTTGACTTGCTTCTTCATAATCTTTTACAATAATGACTTTCATTTGTGTCCCTCCTATAATATATCTCTATTATATAACAAGACCATTGAAATGAAAAGGGACTATTTTCATATTTTGAAAATAGTATTTTCCATAAATATAGAAAGATTAATCTTTATTTTATATGAAAAATAAGGTAAAATAAGACTATATGGAGGTAGGTCAAAATGACAATGATTAAAGGTATTGCGGCATCTAATGGTATTGCAATTGCGAAAGCATACAAATTAGTTATGCCTGATTTAACAGTTACAAAAGAAACTGTTGAAGATGTAGAAAAAGAAATTAAAGCTTACGAAGAAGCAATGGAATGTACAAGTAAGCAACTTGAAGCAATTAAAGAAGCTGCTTCAAAAAATTTATCTGCTGAAGAAGCAGCTGTTTTTGATGCGCATGCACTTGTTTTATCTGACCCTGAATTGAAGACTCAAGTTGAAGATAAAATTAAGAATGAAAAATGTAATGCTGCTGCTGCATTAGAAGAAGTTGCAAATACATTTGTAACAATGTTTGAATCTATGGGGGATGAATACTTTAGAGAAAGAGCTGCTGACATTAAAGATGTTTCTCGTCGTCTTTTAGCTAATCTTTTAGGTAAATCATTACCTAACCCAGCATTGATTGATGAAGAAGTTGTAATTATCGCAGATGATTTAACTCCTTCTGATACAGCACAATTGAATAAAAATCTTGTAAGAGGATTTGCAACAAACATTGGGGGAAGAACATCACATTCAGCTATCATGGCAAGAAGTTTGGAAATTCCTGCTGTTGTGGCATGTAAAACAATTACTGATGAAGTTAAAGACGGAGATATGATTGCTCTTGATGGTATTGAAGGAGTTGTCATGATCAATCCTGATGAAGAGACAATTAAAGAATATACAAAGAAACGTGATGAATATATTGCTTATAGAGAAGAATTAAAGAAATTAGTTAATGAAAAAACTGTATCAACTGATGGTCATCAAGTTGAATTGGTTGCGAATATCGGTTCACCAAAAGATCTTGAAGGTGTTAAAGAAAATGGTGGAGAAGGTGTTGGATTATTCAGAACTGAATTCTTATATATGGAATCTGCTGAATTACCAAGTGAAGATAAACAATTTGAAGTTTATAAAGAAATTCTTGAAGGAATGGCAGGTAAACCTGTTGTTGTAAGAACATTGGATATTGGTGGAGATAAAGAAATTGAAGCTATCGATTTACCAAAAGAAATGAATCCATTCTTAGGCGTTCGTGCTATTCGTTTATGTTTCCAAAGAGAAGATATCTTTAGAACACAATTAAGAGCGTTATTGAGAGCATCTGTTTATGGTGATTTAAGAATTATGTTCCCAATGATTGCGACATTAGGTGAATTTAGAAAAGCTAAAGGTATTTTAATGGAAGAAAAAGAAAAATTAGTTGCTGAAGGTGTTAAAGTATCTGATACTATTCAAGTTGGTATTATGATTGAAATTCCTGCAGCTGCTGTATTAGCAGATCAGTTTGCTAAAGAAGTTGATTTCTTCTCAATTGGTACTAATGACTTAATTCAATATACATTTGCTGCTGATAGAATGTCTTCAGGTGTATCTTACTTATATCAACCATTTAATCCTTCAATCTTACGTTTGGTTAAACATGTTATTGAATCAGCTCATAAAGAAGGAAAATGGGCAGGTATGTGTGGAGAAATGGCAGGAGAACCAATGGCTGCACCATTATTACTTGGTTTAGGTCTTGATGAATTCTCTATGTCTGCTACATCTATCTTAGCACAAAGAAAACTTATCAGAAGCTTATCTCAAAAAGAAATGGCAGATTTAGCTAATCAGGCTATTAACTGTACAACAATGGAAGAAGTTGTTGCTTTAGTAGAAAAAGTTGTAAAAAAATAAAAGACATGAAATAAATAAAGCCAGTAAAGAAAATTATTCTTTATTGGCTTTTTTAAATATGTGTTCTTCTATAATCTCCACAATACTTTCTAAAAATTTCTGATCTTCTGTTGTGAATCTATTAAATGATGGAGAATCAATATCCAAAACAGCAACAAGATTGTTATTGACAATAATGGGGAGAACAATTTCACTTTTACTACGACTATCACAGGCAATATGTCCACTGAATTGATGAACATCTGGTACGCAAACGACTTTATGCAATAGAGCGGCCTTTCCACATACACCTTGACCTATAGGAAGTCTCGTGCAAGCAACTCGACCCTGAAAAGGTCCTAGAACCAATTCGTTGTCTTCTAACAAATAAAAACCAACCCAATTGATATCATGTAAAATTTCATTTAAAAAAGCAGAAATATTCGCTAAATTAGCAACGAGATGATTTTCATCTCTAACAAGTTCATAGGCTTGTTGTAAAAATAATTGTGTATCCATTGCTTTCACCTCTTTTTTAGTATAACATAAGTATATCATAGAATTAAGAGGTAATAAAAATGGAAAATCAAAAGTTCAAAGGATATGGAATGTTTGAAAATCATCCAGAATATACTCGTGCTATAGCAAGACGTGAAAATATTTATCAGCGAAGATTTGATTTGAGAAGCGAATTTGCAAGAGATTATACAAGAATCATTTTTTCACAGGCTTATCGACGTTTAAAACATAAAACGCAAGTCTTTTTTGCTGTAGAAAATGATCATATCTGTACACGTAGTGAACATGTCAATCTGGTTGAATCTATTGCTTATACAATAGCTAATCAATTAGGTTTGAATACAGAATTAACCAAAGCAATAGCAATGGGACATGATTTGGGTCATGCTCCTTTTGGACATGGGGGAGAAAGTATTTTAACTGAAATCGCTAAATCTCATCATTTAGAGAAATTTTGGCATGAGAAAAATAGTTTACATTTTGTTGATGATATTGAGTTGTTAGAAGATAATAATCATAATCAGCACAATCTTAATTTAACATATGCAGTTAGAGATGGAATTATATCACATTGTGGAGAAATGAATCAAAAATATATTCAAAGACGTCATGAGTATATTGATTTAAATGATTATCAATATGCCGGTGAATATAATCCATGGACATATGAAGGATGCGTTGTCAAAATGTCTGATAAAATTGCTTATCTAGCAAGAGACATTGAAGATGCATTAAGTTTAAAGGTTTTATCACAACAACAGGTGGATGATTTAAGAAATCAATTAAATCATATGGGAGAACATCAATTTTATGCTATTAATAATGGCTCTATTGTCAATTATTTTATTCATGATGTCATTGAAAATTCAAATATTGAAAAAGGTATAGGTTTATCACAGGAAGCATTTGAAAAAATGAAAGTCATTATGAAATTTAATTATCAAAATATTTATTTAATCAAAAGAGTTCAAATACATGAAAAATATGTATCATTGATACTACATTCAATTTTTGATTTTTTATATGATTATAAAGATAAAACAGATTTTATAAGTGCATTAAATAAAGATTTAAAACAATATCCTAAACTTATAGGTCATTATCTTGCCTGGTTAGAAAAATATGCTTTTATTCCTCAATATCCAAAAAAACAACAATATCAAAATCATGTTGTATATGATTTTGTACAAGATCCACAAGCTTTTGAGAAAAGTATTATAGATTATTTGGCTGGAATGACAGATGCTTTCATTATTCAATTATTTAATGAGCTGATTTCTTTTTAAAAAATATTTAAGTGAGTCCAAATATGTGATAAAATAAAGCAATGAAATGAGGGATGATAATGCCAATTAAAATACCTGATAATTTACCTGCTGCAAAAATATTAAAAGAAGAAAATATCTTCATTATGGATGAAACACGAGCAACAACACAAAGAATTAGACCTTTAAAGTTATTAATTTTAAATATTATGCCAACCAAAATTGTTACAGAAACACAATTATTAAGATTATTATCTAATACACCATTGCAGATGGAAGTTGATTGGATACATATGGCTTCGCATGAATCAAAAAATGTTTCTAAAGAACATTTATTAGCATTTTATAAAACTTTTGATGACATAAAGGAAAACAGATATGATGGTTTGATTATTACCGGAGCCCCTGTTGAAAAGTTAAAATTTGAAGAAGTGGATTATTGGCAAGAGTTAACACAATTGTTAGAATGGTCAAAAACTCATGTTTTCAGTTGCTTTTTTATATGTTGGGCTGCTCAAGCTGCACTCTATTATTTCTACGGAGTATCTAAATATTTATTACCACATAAATTAACAGGTGTCTATCTTCATCATACCAATGTAACAAAGATGAAAAGAAAAATTTTGAGGGGATTTGATTATCAATTTTATGCACCACATTCAAGGTATACAAGTGTTTCTAAAGAAGATATAGAAAAAATTGATAATTTAGATATTTTGGCAGAATCTGAAGAAGCAGGTGTTTATATTGTTGCATCAAAGGATGGATCACATTTTTTCATAACAGGACATCCTGAATATGATCCAGATACTTTGGACAAAGAATATAAACGTGATTTAGCTAATCCAGATATTGTCAGTGAAATGCCAAAGAATTATTACTTAAATGACGATATTCATAGTGAGATACAAGTCAAATGGCGTTCTCATGCTTATTTGATTTTTGCGAATTGGTTAAACTATTATGTTTATCAGGAAACGCCTTATAATTTGGAAGATTTAAAAGAAAGATGATATTTATTAGCAGATTATGGAAATTCTGCTAAAAAAATCATCTTTTTTTTGTTGAAAAAACCTAAAACTGATTGAATTTTATGTAGCCATTATATATAATTTTTCTTGGAATGTAATGAAAGAAGGGGGTTTTTTTAATGAGAAAAAAGTTATCTCGAGTGTTTATGTTAGTTATCTCTTTAACGCTAGTTATGGGGTTGTTTATAAATATTTCAAATCAAAATAATATAGAGGCAAAAGATTCTACACAGGACGGTCCTGAAGTCACTGATTATTTTACTATAATTAATGAAGATGGAAGTTCAATGGTTATTGATTTTGACGATATTGAAAATGATGATTCTGAAATCATTGAACAAACAAAGGAGTATGATTTGGTCGCAAATTATGGTGATGAGCAAGAAGTTATCGCTACTTATGAGACAGAAGATGAAGCTCAGGCAGCCTTGAATCGAAGATTAAAACTCAGATCATTTGCGACATACTCTGTTGAAGAAAATACAAAAGCTATTGAATATGGTGTTGTTTATTTAAAATCTACAGGTCATGATGGTAATAGTTATTTAACTTATGATAATGTTTTAACTGGTTATGATGGATATACAACAGGAAGTTACACCAAAGATGCTGCTTATATTGGTACAGTCAATGGAAAAATTCGTGCAAAACAAGCGGGAACAATAATGGATTTTGACTCACGTGACGTTACTATTGTAGATTATAAAGATGCTAATATTTCATATTACTATGTGGAAAATGGTTACTTATATCATAGATATTATTATGGCTCAAATGGTAATTATAGTTCTCAAAGAGTAGGTAAAAAACCAAGTTATTTAAATACAGGTACGAAGTATTATAGTTATGATGGTCATTATTTCTATACAAGTTATCCAGCAATGATTAAAGACTATCAAAATAGTAATACATCTTATCCTAATGCAGTTAATAAATCAAATCCTTTCTATAATTATTATCAATTTCTTTCACATCGTTCTAAAACAACTTTAACTGCATCAAATTTTGATGCAATTACAAATGATAAAGTTGGTTCTAGTTCATCAAAAATGAAGAATATGGGACAATATTATATTGAAAATCAAAATACATATGGAGTTAATGCTTTATTAATGTTTGGTGTATCAGGAAATGAAAGTGCTTGGGGAACAAGTTCAATTGCGCAAGATAAAAATAATTTATTTGGACATGGAGCTGTAGATAGTAATCCTTATTATGGGGCTAATGGTTATGCAAATCCTCAAACCAGTATTCAGTATCATGCAGAAAAATTTATATCTAATGGATATTTGGATAATGAGGATTGGCGTTATAATGGAGGACATTTAGGAGATAAATTATCTGGTATCAATGTTCGCTATGCTTCAGATCCTTATTGGGGAGAAAAAGCTGCAAGTGTAAACTATTATTATAATTATGGAAGTGATTATAACAAATATACAATTGGTATTATTAATGAACAACAAAAAAGTTATAAACTTTATAAAGAACCTGCTTCAACAGTTACTCATACATTGGGAAGTGGTAGAAGCCCACGTACATATAATTTACCAGTCATTATCTTAGATACTGTGACTGTATCTGGTAAAAAATGGTATAAGATTCAAAGTGATACAGCATTAAATGAATCACGTACAGATACGGATTGGGATAATCAATATAAATTTTCAAGAGATTATTTATATGTTCCAGCTTCAGATGTTACTATAGTTGTCAATGGAACTAACAGTAGTACATCAGATAGTAATGAAACTACGTATTTACCAGGAGATGTTAATGGTGATGGAAAAATTTCATCTAGTGATTTGCTAAAATTAGAAAAATATATTATTAATTCTTCTAAAAATAATTTAACATCCCTACAAAAAGAAGCTGCTGATATTAACAATGATGGAAAAATAACAACAAGTGATTTATTGAAATTAGAAAAATATATAGTTTTTGGTACAAAATTTTAATGAATGGAGTTTTTTATGAAAAAAATATTATTGTGTTTTATTGTGATTTTTGGAATGTTTGTATTTCCTATTGATACAAAAGCGATTTCTGCATCTAGCTCTTTGTCTGGTCCGACTACAGTTACTGTAGGAAGTACAATAAGTGTGACTGCAAGTGTATCAGCTTCGAGAATGTATATCATACAGGGAAATATTACTTCTTCTAATAATTCAGTGCTTTCAGGATCTGGTTCATTGTATAAGAAGGCTGATTTGTCTGTTTCAGAAAACGGTTTTACTTCTGCATCAAAAACAGTTCAGTTTACAGCAAAGTCTGAAGGAACTGCAACGATTAATTTGATAGATACAGGAATAGGTATTACAGTAGATGATGAACCAATATCGTTTTCATCTTCTTTGACGGTAAAAGTTGTTGCTAAAACAAATAATACCTCAAGTAATTCTAATTCATCTTCAAGTAATTCAAGTAGTTCTAGTTCTTCAAGTAGTTCAAGTAATGCAAGTACAACATCTCAAGAACCTGAAGAAAAAAAATCAAGTGAAAAGAATTTATCTTCTTTGAGTGTTTCTGAAGGAACTTTGTCTCCTAGTTTTTCTGCCGGTACTACAACATATAAAGTGGATTTAACGAGTGATGTTGAAAAATTAACGATTAATGCAAAGGCTAAAGATAGTAAAGCTAAAGTTTCTGGAACAGGTGAAAAAGAATTAAAAATTGGAGAGAATAATTTTACAGTTACTGTTACAGCTGAAGATGGTAGCAAAAAGACTTATACAATAAGTGTTTATGTAACTGAAAAACCAAAACAATTCGTCAAATTAGGAGCTCAGAGTTTAGGTGTTTTAAATGATTTATCTAAGACTGATGTGCCAAAAGGGTTTGAAAAATTAAAAATTAAAATTGATGATCAGGATGTAACTGCTTTACAAAATGATGATCTTGGATTAACATTGTTATATTTACAGAATGAAGATGAAGGAACTGGATTTTATATTTATGATGTAGAAAACAATAAAGTTTTAAGACAATATCAAACAATTACTGTTAATGGAAAAACATATGTTCTTATGGATGCTCCTGAGAATTTAGAAGAAATTCAAGGTTTAAAAACAACTACAATTAAAATTGGTGATTTAGAAATTGATGGTTGGAAGTTTGATGATGAGGCATTATCTCATTATACACTTGTTTATTTAATGAATGATGCAGGAGAATCAGGACTATATACATATGAGGATACTGAAGGAACTCTTCAAAAATATACAGCAGTAGAAGAAAAAGATAATACATTAACATATGTATTTATTGGTACAACAATTGTATTTGCTGTATCAACTGCGACTGTAGGTTATTTATATTTAAGATTTAAGAAGAAATCTATTTCAGCAATTAAAGACTATTATGATAAGAAAAATCAAGGGTAAACCTTGATTTTTTAGTCTTCAATATGCATTGATTCATATTCTTTAAGTGTTGTAATAATATCATTATATATTTTTTTATCAACATAATTTAATAATTCATCACTAGAAACAAATCGATATTCAGTATGTTCATCAGATATTTTCACATGATCATTTGTTGGAATAGCAAGAAAACCAATACCAACTGTCTGATAATCAGGACGAATAGCTGTGAAAGTATATACAGGTTTAATAATTTTTATATCTAAATTTGTTTCTTCTTTCAATTCTCTGATTAAAGCCTGATGTGGGGTTTCTCCATATTCAAGACCACCTCCAGGTAATTCCCAAAATCCTAATCCATCACTAGAAGGTCGCGTTCTTTTTAGGATGAGTATTTTTTGATGATAAATGACAATTGCTTTGACGGTAATATGAAATCTGATATTTTCCATATACTTCTCCTCTCCATTTTTTTATATCATATCATTTTTTTAATAAAAAGTATCGTTTTATTTGAAATGTTTGCTATAATGTTAACAGAGGTGAAATAAAATGGTAGATTTTTTAGAAGAAGTCATGAAAAGAAAAAATGAAATGATTGAAGATATCAAAACACTATGTCAAATTCCATCAGTTTTAGATGAAACAACAGCTAATGAGGGACAGCCATTTGGCAAAGCATGTCGTGAAGCATTAGAAGCTATGCTTGAAATTGGTAAGAGAGATGGTTTTGTCTGTGAAAATGTTGATGGATATGCTGGACATATTGATATTGGTGATGGGGAAGATACATTTGGAATATTAGGTCATTTAGATGTTGTGCCATGTAATTCTAAAGGATGGAATACTGAACCTTATGCAGCAACTTTACAAAATGGAAAATTATATGGACGTGGTGTTGCTGATGACAAAGGACCATTGATTGCAGGATATTATGCAGCTAAAATTATTCATGAATTACAATTACCAGTGAAAATGAAGACAAGAATTATTTTTGGATGTAATGAGGAAAATGGTTCTAAATGTATGCAATATTATTTTACTAAGAAACCATATCCACTTATGGGATTTACTCCTGATGCTGAATTCCCTGTTGTTTATGGTGAAAAAGCCGGTGTTAATTTTAAAATTACTGGTCAAATAGAAAAAGATAACTTAATTGGATTGTATTCTGGAACTCGTCCAAATATTGTTCCTGAAGTATGTGAAGCTTATTTAATGGGATCTTATAAGCAATACAAAGATTCTTTTTCAAATTATTTATCAAAGCATGGGTTAGAAGGAAATGTAGAAGAAGAAGGAAACCATACAAAGCTTGTTTTAATAGGAAAGTCAGCACATGCATCTACTCCTGAAGAGGGAATCAATGCGGCTGTGATGATGTGTCATTATTTAAAAGATGTTTCTAAAAATCAGCTTGTTGATTTTATTGATCGTTATTTTTATCAAGATTGTCTTGGTCAAAAGTTAGGTATTGCCTATACTGGATTAATGGGAGAGTTAACTGTTAATTTAGGTGTTCTCAATTATAAAAATGAAAATGTAAATATGATTATTGATATGCGTGTTCCTCATGAAGTCACTGATGAACAATTGACTGAGAAAATGCACGAATGTTTAGATGCATATGGTTTAAAAGAAACTCATGAATTAGGAAAAGCGTTATATATTGATCCAGAAAGTGAACTTATTCAAAAACTTCATAGTGCGTATGTTGAATTTACTGGAGATCATGAACATCAGCCTCAAGCTATTGGAGGAGGAACATATGCGAAGACAATGCCAAATTGTGTTGCTTTTGGTGTTGAATTCCCAGGTACAGATAATAAAATTCATCAAAACAATGAAGAAATATCTGTTGATGATTTAATGAAAGCAACAGCTATCTATGCAAAAGCATTATATGATTTGATCAAGGAATAGGGAAATCCCTATTCCTTATTGCATAGAAAAAAGATTTTTGATATAATATAAGAGCTTAATTGCAGGCGTGGTGGAATGGTAGACACGCTATCTTGAGGGGGTAGTGGAAGTATTTCCGTGTGAGTTCAAATCTCATCGCCTGCACCATATTTATTTTGATGCATCTGTGGTGGAATTGGTAGACACGCTATCTTCAGGCGGTAGTGGATTAGCGTCCATGTGAGTTCGAGTCTCATCAGATGCACCATTTATTTTTACATTGTTTATCAATGTTTTTTTTATTATTGGAGGCCATTTTATGAATCAAGAGATTATACAAAAAATGACAGAAGAACTGCTTATTCAAAAAGAACAAATTGAAAATGTTTTAACATTATTAGAAGAAGGAGCAACGGTTCCTTTTATTGCACGATATCGTAAAGAAAAAACTGGTGGATTAAATGAAGATCAGATTAGAGAAATTTCTAAAGTTTATGAATATCAGTTGAATTTGCAAGAAAGAAAAGAAGATGTTATTCGTTTAATTGATGAAAAAGGATTATTAACGGATGAATTGAAGCAAAATATTTTAAAGGCTACAAAATTAAGTGAAGTAGAAGATTATTATCGTCCTTTCAAAGAGAAAAAGAAAACAAAAGCTTCTATAGCAAAAGCAAAAGGATTAGAACCATTAGCCCAGGCTATTTTAAAATTGCCAAAACAATTTGATTTGATAGCTGAAGCCCAAAAATATGTAAATGAACAAGTTCTAACAGTGGAAGAAGCTTTGCAGGGAGCTCAAGATATTATTGCAGAACAAATTAGTGATGAACCACGTTATAGAAAATATACAAAAGATATGATTTATAAAACCGGAGTACTTTCTTCCCATGTGAAAAAGAAAAATCCTGATGAGGAGAATGGTATTTATGAAATGTATTATGACTATCAGGAAAAAGTTCAATATATTGCGCCACACCGTATCCTTGCTATTAATCGTGCTGAAAAAGAAAAAGTCATTAGCGTTTCTATAGATATTGATGAAGATCGTTTTATCCAGTATATTACAAATGGTGTGATGCGTAAAAGAGAATCATCTTTAAGTGATTTTATTTTGGAAACAACAAAAGATGCTTTTAAACGATTGATTTTTCCTTCGGTAGAAAGAGAAGTCCGTAATGAGTTGACTGAAAAAGCTCAAGAACAAGCTTTAAAAGTTTTTTCTATTAATCTTGAAAAACTTCTTTTACAGGCACCAATGAAAGATAAATTTGTTTTAGGTGTTGATCCGGCTTTCCGTACAGGATGTAAATTGGCAGCAATTGATCCAACTGGAAAAGTTTTAGATATCAATAAAGTTTTTATCACTTTACCAAAAGAAGACTATTCAAAAGATGAAAAAGTTTTATTATCAATGATTCAAAGGCATCATATCGAAATCATTGCAATTGGTAATGGAACAGCAAGTCGTGAAACAGAAAGCTTTATTGCTGGATTTATAAAGAAATATCATTTAGACGTTCAATATGTAATTGTCTCAGAAGCAGGAGCCAGTGTTTATTCTGCCAGTGCCGTTGCAAAAGAGGAATTTCCCGACTATCAGGTTGAGGAGAGATCTGCTGTATCTATTGCTAGACGTTTACAGGATCCTTTAGCTGAGTTAGTTAAAATTGAACCAAAAGCTATATCTGTGGGTCAGTATCAGCATGATATGAATCAAAAGAAATTAACAGAACAATTGGATTTTGTTGTTGAAAAAGTTGTCAATCAAGTAGGCGTTAATATCAATACGGCTTCACCATCTTTATTACAATATGTTTCTGGTTTATCTATGACAACAGCTAAAAATATTGTGAAATATCGTGAAGAGCATGGTAAATTTACATCACGAGATCAAATTAAAAATGTCAAGAAATTAGGAGATAAAACATATGAACAGGCGGTTGGTTTCTTAAGAATTTTATCAGGAAAAGAAAAATTTGATGAAACTAGCATACATCCTGATAATTACCAGGATGCTTCTCATCTTTTGGAATATTTGCATCTCAACCGAAATGATATTGGTACAGCGCATGCTAAAGAAGTCATTAGTAAAGCTTCTCGTGAACAAATTCAACAAGATTTACATTTAGATGCGTATTTAGTTGATGATTTAATAGAAGCTTTTGTTTCACCACATCGTTCACCTCGAGATGAATATAATGTCCCTATTTTAAGAAAAGATGTTTTGAAAATTGAAGATTTAAAAAAGGGTATGAAATTACAGGGAGTCGTAAGAAATGTTGTTGATTTTGGTGCGTTTGTAGATATTGGTTTAAAAAATGATGGTTTAATTCATATTTCTAAAATGTCTAATCATCGTATCAAACATGCATTAGATGTTTGTAATGTTGGAGATATTTTAGATGTCTATGTTTATGATATTGATTTAAAGAAGAAAAGAGTCGCATTGTCATTAATGGAGGTTGTATAATGGAATTTATTTATTACCCACGTTGTAGTACTTGTCAGAAAGCTTTAAAAAAATTAAAGGAACAACATGTAGAAGTGACATTAAGAGATATTGTAGAAGAGACACCTAAAAAAGAAGAATTATTAGATTGGATGCATAGATATCAACAAGGTATCAAACCATTCTTTAATACTTCAGGAAAGCTTTATCGTGAAATGAATTTAAAAGATCAAATCAAGACTATGAGTGAAGAGGATGCAGCTGATTTATTATCACAAAATGGAATGCTTATCAAACGTCCGTTATTGATTGATGATCATCAGATTGTGATAGGATATAAAAAGGAAATCTACGAAAAATAGATTTCTTTTTTATATTATATTTTCAAAACTTGATATATCAGTTATACTAATAGAAAGATAGAATGAGGTGGAATTTATGAAACAAGAAATTGAACAGACAGTGCAAGAAATCAAGAAAGCTGTTATTGGAAAAGATGAAGTCATTACTAAGATTTTAGTAACACTCTTTTCTAGAGGACATATTTTATTAGAAGATATTCCAGGAGTAGGAAAAACCAATCTGGCTTTATCATTTTCAAAAAGTTTACAGTTAGATTATCATCGTATTCAATTAACACCGGATGTTATGCCTAGTGATATTGTTGGATTTACAATGTATAATCCACAAACACAGCATTTTGAATATAAAGAGGGAATTGCTTTTTGTCATCTTTTATTAGCTGATGAAATGAATCGTACTTCAAGTAAAACACAGGCTGCTTTGTTAGAACTTATGGAAGAAGGACAAATGACTGTGGATGGGAAAACTTATGTTTTACCACAGCCATTTTGTGTTATAGCAACACAAAATCCTTTTGGTTCAGCGGGAACACAACTGCTACCAGATTCACAGATGGATCGTTTTATGAGTTGTTTAAGCTTAGGTTATCCAAAATTTAATGAAGAGATAGAAATCATGAAAAGACGTCAAACATCGAATCCATTGGAAGATGTCAAGGCGATTTTGTCACCAGAAATGATATTGCAATTTCAAAAAGAAGTTGATCAGGTCTATGTACATGATGATATTTATCATTATATTATGCAAATTATTACGGCCACACGCCAACACCATTATATTGAACAAGGCGCATCTCCTCGTGGCTCTTTAGCGATTATGAAAACATCAAAAGCATTTGCTTATTTAAATGACCGAGATTATGTTATTCCTCAGGATGTTCAATACGTCACTCCAATGGTGCTTGCTCATCGTTTGATTTTAACATATGAAGCAAAAATGGAAAAAATATCATCACACCAGATTATTGATGACATTTTAGAATCTTTAGGAGAAATAGAATTCAAGGTATGAAAAACATATTCAAATATATTTGCTTTTTATGTTTTCTTTATGGTTTATGGAATTTTGTTTTAGGTTATTTTTCCTTTTTATTGTTTCTGATGATTTGTCTTGTGATATTCATTTGTCTATTATTAAGTTTAGTACCAATGAAGAAAACAGATGTATCTGTAAAAAATAGGCAAACTGATTGTCATCGTGGTGAAAATATGAAAATACAATTTTATCGCGAATGTTCGTTACCTATACAATGTGGGAAAATTGTTATTGATTATCAGATTATAGATTGTTTTTCTAATCTTGTATCTCAAGAACAAATCACAATGAATGATAATTATATGGAAATAGAAATACCATGTCAGCATTGTGGTTATTATATGATTGAAATCAAAAAGATTCAATGTTTTGATTTGTTGCAATGTTTTCATTATACAAAGACTGTCAATGAACAGATAGGGTTCTATGTTTTGCCACATTACTTTGATGTGGATACAGAAATTGAAAACATATATCAATTTGATGAACAGGGAGTGAGTTATCTTCCTCATCAAAAGGGTGAAGATTATAGTGAGATTTTTGAAGTTAGAAATTATCATGAAGGTGATGAACTTAAACATATTCATTGGAAAATGTCTTTGAAATTTCAAGAACTACTAGTCAAGATAGGTAGTCAACCTGTTCAACAGAAATTTGTTTTAGGAATGGAATATAAGGACAATAATGAATTTTACGATTTACAGTTTGATTATTTCTATTCAGTATGTATGGCTTTTATCAAGCGTAACATGACTTTTGAAATCGTCACATCATTGCAAGATCAGGTTATTCATACTCAAACTGTGACACATCTCTATGAATTAATGGATGTAATCAAGTGGCTTATGAAAAATCCTATCACACAATTGAATCATTCTTTGATTCCAGGTTCGTTTTGTCAAATTCAAGGGCAGAAAATGGAGGTGTATCATTCATGAAAAAAGTATTTGATCTTATTTCAAAAGATTATATTCTCCATTTGATTAATGTTTTAATGATTATTTTAGGATGTTTTGGTATTGTTGGTAATGATTTTTATTCATTATATTTTCCTTCTTATACATATATAAGTTTATGGATTCTTTGTTTTATAGGAATTCTCTTTTATATGTTTTATCAAAAATATCAACATTTACCACAAAAGATATGTGTTCTTCTTTTTATAAGTTTGGTCTTAGTAATGATTTTATTATATCAAAGTTATTTGGATGTTTTTATTGAAACACTACAAGATGTTATTCGATTTGATTACTTTTTAAATTTTGAAGAACTTTTATCACAGGATTTATATCAGATTCAGCTGTTTTATCATCTGTTACTGCTATTGCTTGGGTTGCCTATCGTCTATCTTATTGTGTCTTTAATTTGTACGCAACGATATGCTTTGATTAAAATAATCATACTGATTATTTTATTTATCTTTCCTGTCATTATTAGACATGACTTATCATCAAGAGAAAGTTATTGTTTCATTATTTTTATAAGCTATCAATTTATTTTTTCATTAGCGTTAAAATATCAGAAACAACAGTATTGTCTAAGAGTCGTTTTGTTGAGCTTTCTATGTATGATGACTTTTTTTGCATCATTATATTTAGAAGACAATCCTTTATTTCAGCAAGATTCAACATCTGTATTAACACAAATAACAGATTGGTTTGCATATGGTAGAGGGCAACAGCTGACTTCAACATCGCAAACAGGAATGAGCAGTGATATTGATGGAAGTTTACCTTCTGGAAATATTCAGATGAGTCGTGCAACTGCTATACGTGTTCAGGCAGATATACCTTTTTCATCTTATTTAAGAGCATATTCATTAGCTGATTATGCTGATAATGAGTGGCATGAAGCTCAGGAAAGTTATTAGAATAGT
>CALUZM010000060.1 GCA_944325245.1 uncultured Massilimicrobiota sp.
GTGCGAGTCAGGAACATATTGACACTTTGAAAAATGGTGCTGTTGTGCGAGGAAAAGGGGATATCATTAAATATAGTGATGATCGTCAGATGAAAATTATTTCTATTGATGATGTCTCTTATCAACGTTCACAGCAAGTGCAATTTTTAGCAAAAGCACCGATTGATCAAGAGAGAATGCAAGAAGAAATCAAGCAATATATTCAACGTATTTCCAATACAAAATTATATGTATTAACAAAACACCTTTATGAAAAGCATATGGAAAAATTTATGGTTTATCCAGCAGCAAGTAAAAATCATCATGAGTTTGTATCAGGATTGGCTTTTCATACTTTATCTATGTTAAAAGTGGCAGATCAGCTGATGAATGTCTATACTGAATTAAATGCTGATTTATTATATGCAGGTATTTTACTTCATGATTTAGGTAAAACAGTGGAATTGAGTGGTCCAGTTGTACCGACTTATACATTTGAAGGACAAATGTTAGGACATATTTCTATTGCGCAATCGATGGTTTATGCAGCCGCTCAGGAATTGAACATCGAAGGAGAAGAAGTCACATTATTGCAGCATATGATTTTATCTCATCATGGAAAGAATGAATATGGTTCACCAGTACTTCCTCAAATCAGAGAAGCAGAAATGTTACATTTGATTGATAATATGGATGCCAGAATGAATATGTTTAATAAAGCTTTAGAGACAATTGAGCCAGGAGAAACATCAAAACGTGTTTTCTCACTGGAAAATCGTACTGTCTATAAACCGAAAATGTATGATTAAAAAAAGAAGAAGCTAAGTGTTATAGCTTCTTTTTTGTTGTTTTTTTATTATAAATACCTAGATAAAAATCTTTCCACATCTCTTTGACATGTTCTTTAGAATAATACTGACTGATTTCATAAGAATATTGTTGATATTGCTGGTAGAAAGAAGAATCATCTTTTAATTTAAGAATATTTTTTGCAAAGTTATTGTTATTATCTGCTGTAAGATATTTTTTGAATAAGATATCTTCATATAGCTCTAAATTTCGTAATAGTAAGGGTTTTTGACTATTAATAGCTTCTAATATGGACATAGGGAAAAGTTCGTTATATGAAGGCATAAAAAGAATATCAGCCATGTTATAAATATCATTCATGGCTTCACGAGGAACAATACCTATGAAACGAACATTTTCTGGAGGGTTTTCATAGATTTCTTTTAATTCTTCATAACCATCAGTGATCTTCCCAAATGAAAATCCACCAGCCCATACGAATGTGATATCTGGAAGACTTTTGGCAACTTCTACAAAATCTTTAACGCCTTTTCTTGTTTGAACTTGACCAACACCTAGCACAACAAAATCATCTTGTTTGATCTGATAGTGTTTTTTCGTTTTGATAATTTGATCTTGAGATTGTTTAAAGAAAGTGTCTTTAGATACAAAATTAGGAATATATCTGATTTTCTCTTGAGGTATTCCAATTTTAACCAGATCTTTAATAAAGATAGGATTGACAACAATAAGATAGTCAGCTGTATTATAAAAATGTGTGATATACTTTTTAAAAACAACTAAAGCTGAATGAGGTAGTTGGATGCTACCATCTAATGTATCTGGTAAAAAATGAACATAGGCAACATTGATGCCTTTATTTGTTTTCATTTTGATAAGATATTGAGGTAAGATAGTATGACAATGAATGATATCTGCAGGTTTAGAATCATTGATAACAACATCAAAGTATTCATTGAGTTCATCTCTGACAAGAGCTACTTGTTCAAGATAAGCACTCCCCACACCTTGACCATCAACTTTATCAGCATTGGATAACATGTTAATTCTTATTTTATGCATAATCTTCTCCTTTAATATTTTGTTTTGAAAACAGAAGTGTAAAACAAGAGTATGATAACTCTTGTTTTATTCTGATTTCATTATTTTTTGATAAATACCATCTAAGTCAACTTCCTGACTACGATCATGATATGTAGCCTGGAATCCATCATTAGATTGATATCTCGGAATAATATGAATATGAAAATGAGGAACAGTTTGACCAGCAACTTCATTCATATTCGTTATCATATTGAAACCTTTCGCATGTAAATTTTCTTGAATTTGTAAAGCAACTTTTTGAACAACTTCCATCATATGAGATAATGTTTGATGGTCAACTTCTAAAATATTTGAAAAATGTTGTTTAGGAACCACTAATGTATGACCATCTGTTGTTTGACTTAAATCTAAAAAAGCCATACATAAATCATCTTCATAAACAATTTTTCCAGGAATCTCATGATGAGCAATTTTACAGAAAATACAATTATCCATTGATATACCTCCTATTTCTATTATTTTACAATAAAAAAGGAATAAGGGAAAGCCTTATTCCAAATAATTATCAGAAATATCTTTGATTTCTGATTCTAACAAATCATCATATACAGCGAAATGATATTTCTTGAGGTAAGCTCCTTCAGCTTCTTCTTGTACTTCGCCATCACTTTCTAATGCTGAAATGATATTGTCTGTATTTTTATGAGCAGTATCATAAAGATAGATGACAGCATAATTATCATCGCTTAATTTAATGGCTTGACTATAAACACCATCTTCTGTCACTTGATTTAAATCGGATAACTTATCTTTAAGATTATCATCTAAAGAAGAATTTTTTGTGACAACACCAGCATCTTCAGCATCACTGCCATAATCTTCCATCTGTTTATCAAAAGCTTCTTCATCAGTTGATGCTTCAATGATTTTTAAAGCTTCGGATTCTTTTTTAACAACAATTTTCTTCATTGTACAAACTTCATAATCTTCCATCAATGTATCCAGATTTTCAGTGATATATTTCTGACGTAATAATTCCTGTTTCACTTCAGGAATCAAAGCATTGTTAATATAGTCATCTTTTGATTCATAACCAAGATTAATAGCATATTGTTCTAAATCTCCATCAGCATATTCAGCGTATTGATCTTCTCTTTCTTGAACAAGTTCATCTATCTTATCTTGATCAGTAATTTCTTTATCAGCAATAGAAGTCAATAATGATGAAACAATTTCCTGTGCACCATAGTTTTGTAAGAGATATTCAAAATAGTCTTTATTTGTAATATTGATTTCACTACCACTAATTAAAGATTGATCACTGTCAGAAACTTTCACACTATAAGTAGAAGAAGAACATCCATATAATAATCCACCACATAACAGCAATAAGACAAGTTTTTTCATTATGAGTTCTCCTTTCTTAAATCATTACGAATATCTAGATTTTCATCTACAATATTTTGAATTGTTTCTTTGATTGTATCATCGTTATATTGAAGTTCATAAGTGTTAAATGCCAAATAAACCATATAGTCATCATATGTTAATAATGGAGAATCCACATCAACATTTTCCAGTTCCTTTTTAATTGTTTCTTTATCAGTATTTGTACATTTTAAGAAGTAGCATCCATCAGTTCCTTGAATAGCTTTACTGACTTCTCCGTTTTTTAAAGCAAGTGCTGCTGTTTGGACTTCACTTCCGTAAGTACTTGATAAATCAGTTTGGGAATCAACAATTCCTAAACTTCCTTTAGCGCTTTTGGTATTATCATCATCTGAATAATCATATGCGATATCATCAAAGCTTTTATTTGTATCTAATAAGGATTGAACTTCTTCAAGTTTTTCATTTTCTTCATCAGTTGGGTTTTCTGGATCACTCATAGAGACTTTAATGATGCTGATCATACGAGGAGAAGTCTGCGTATAATAATCATCAAAGACTTCATCGAAATGATCTTTGATATATGTTTTTAAGAATTCAGCATATTGTAAAGATTGAATTAAAGAATCTCGATAAGCTTCAATATTTTCCATACCAGATTGCTCTAAAGCACTTTGTAATTCTTCTTCAGCACTATCACCATATTGTGATTCATAATTGGCCTGAATATTTTCAACTAATTCATCAGCATTTTCTTTCATATCATCTGTTGCTGGGAAATTGGCTCTAATTAATTGATCGAGCACATACGAAAATAAAGCTTGTTTTCCTTGTGTGGATTCAGATAAATCCTGATATAAATCATCAGCAAGAAGATTAACGTCATCGATAGATGCCACAACGTCTTTGCCATCCTGCTGAACAGTTTGACGACTACAACCACTTAATAATAAAATGCTTGCCAGCGCAAAGCCTATAAGCTTTTTTTGTTTCATAAGAACCTCCTTGATATAAACAATAATATTATACACAATCTTTTGATTTTTTCAACTTCTGTGGGCAATAACACAAAATTTACAATTATTTTACCATAATATATAGTGTGCATAGGAGAAAATGAAATGGCAAAAGAGCAGAAAACATTCAACGATGAGAAAATATTAGTATTATTTATTTTATTATTCATATTTGGCTTTATATTTTATAGGAAAGGGGAATGGATATGTTAGCACATCAGGGGTCTTTTACACTTATTTTAGTCTTGTTTATTTTACTGGTTATTATCTGTGGTATTTGTTAGTGTAAAAGAAGGCAGCTTTTTGGCTGTCTCTTTTGTTTTGGGAAAGTATTTGAAAAAAACGGATATAATAAATTTAATTATCGTATTACTTGACTGAACAGTCATTTTACGTAAAATATACTTTCGAAAGGGGCGATTTTATGTCGACTTTAAAAATAGAAAATTTGCATGTCGAAGTAGGAGATAAAGAAATCCTGAAAGGACTTAATTTAGAAGTGAAAACGGGTGAAGTCCATGCGATTATGGGACCTAATGGAAATGGAAAGTCAACACTGCTTTCTACGATTATGGGACACCCTAAATATATTGTGACTCAAGGAAGCATTACTCTTGATGATCAGGATGTTCTCGCAATGAGTGTTGATGAACGTGCCAGAGCTGGATTGTTTTTAGGAATGCAGTATCCTCAAGAAATTCCAGGAATTACAAACTCTGATTTTTTAAGAGCAGCTATCAATGCCAAAAGAGATGAACCCATATCTTTATTTAAATTTATTAGAATGTTGGATAAAAACATTGAAGAATTAGGAATGGATGAAAATCTAGCTCATCGTTATTTAAATGAAGGGTTTTCTGGTGGAGAAAAGAAACGTAATGAAATCTTACAAATGAAGCTCTTACAGCCACGTTTTGCATTATTAGATGAAATTGATTCTGGTTTGGATGTTGATGCATTAAGAGTTGTTGCGGAAGCTATTAATTCAATGCGTAGTGATGATTTTGGATGCATTATGGTTTCACATTATGAAAGAATGTTTGAACTGGTTAAACCAACGCATGTTCATGTCCTTGTTCAAGGTCAGATTGTGATGAGTGGAGGATATGAATTGGTTGAAAAGATTGATCAGGATGGATATGAATGGGTAAAAGAATTAGGTTATGAATGGGAACAAAATGAAAGACAGCCTATTATATTAGAAGCCTGTGGGAAAAAGGAAAGCTTAAAATGACGAAAGAACAGTTATTAAATCAAATAAAACCCATGATTGATTTGACAACAGATCATCAACCTTATTATATGATTCTTTCATCATCATTTCCTATGGAATCACATCTTCCACAGGATGTTTCTTATCAGGATCATGTTTTGAAGTTTCGCAATCAAAATCCAATGACTTTCTATATTATTTATGATGGAAAAGATGAATTATCATTGCATATACATTTTGAGGCTTATACTCAGGTTGATTTAATAGAAGTGAAAACATTGGATGTAAAAGCTTGCTTACATAAAACAATGACATTGGATGAAGGTGCACAAGTTCATGTCTTTAGTGAAAATCTTTCGCACTCTGCCAGCAGTCATGAAGATGTGTATCTTCAATCATATGCACAATGCCAGTATGGTTATTCTGAACTTTCTGATGATTCTTTTGAAGGTATCTATCATTTTTATTTAGATGGAGTGGAAGCACGTGCGCAAGTCAGAACAGCAATTCTTTCTAAAAACCAGGAAAATAAACATTATGAAATATTAATTCAACATAACCAGCCGATGACTTATGGTCAAATGGATAATTATGGTGTTGTGAAAGATAGTGGGAAGCTGGTTATTGATGGTATTGGAACGATTACCAAAGGGCAACATGGCTCAGCAGCTCATCAAACAAATAAGATTATGGTTTTTGATGAAGCATGTCATGCGTGTGCCAATCCCTATTTATATATAGATGATTATGATGTTCAGGCATCCCATGCTGCCGCAGTTGGAAAAATGGATGAAGAACATTTGTATTATTTACAAAGTCGTGGATTGACAAAGAAACAGGCTATGCAGTTGATTACTTATGGCTATTTAATGCCAGTTGTTGAAGTGATTGATAATGAAATGATTAAAAAACATTTTGAAAACTCCTTATCAAAGGTAGGTGCTTAAAATGTTAGATGTTGCTCAGATTAGAAAAGATTTTCCCATGTTAAATGGAAAAACAATGCAGGGGCATCCATTGGTTTATTTGGACAATGGAGCCACAACATTGAAACCTCAGGTTGTCATTGACAGTGTCTGTGACTATCTGACCAATTATTCAGGTAATGCGCATCGTGGAGACTATGATTTATCTCATGAAGTAGATGAACATTATGAAAAAAGTCGAGAAATTGTTCAAAAATTTATTCATGCCAAAAGAAAAGAAGAAATTGTTTTTACTTCAGGCACAACGGATTCATTGAATATGATTGCCTATGGTTATGGTTTGACGCATTTGCAGCAGGGCGATGAAATTCTGATTACGGTTGCTGAACATGCCTCTAATACTTTGCCATGGTTTGATGTGGCACGTCAATGTGGCGCTGTTGTCAACTATATAGAGTTAGATGAAACAGGTCGCCTGACTTTGGAAAATGTTCAAAAAGCGACAACAGATCAAACAAAGATTATTGCTGTTGCAGAAGTGACAAATGTCTTGGGTTATCATGCGCCTATGAAGGACATTTGTGAGTGGGCACATAGCCGTGGTATTATTGTTGTAGCTGATGGAGCACAAAGTGTTCCTCATCAGGTAACAGATGTTCAGGAAACGGATGTTGACTTCTTAGCTTTTTCAGGACATAAAATGTGTGGGCCTACAGGAATTGGGGTCATGTATGGAAAATATGAGCTTTTAAAAGATATGAAACCTACACGATTAGGTGGAGGTTCAAATTCTCGTTATAATAGCTGTGGTGTTGTGACGTTGAAAAAACCACCTTATCGTTTTGAAGCAGGAACACCACATATTGAAGGGGCAATAGGTTTGGCAAGTGCCATGGGGTATTTGATGAATATAGGAATGGACAATATTTATCAATATGAAGAAGAATTGCGTCAATATTGTATTGAAAAAATGCAAAAATTAGATAATGTTGACATCTATAATCCTGATTCACAGGGGGCAGTTGCCTTCAATATTAAAGGTGTATTTTCACAAGATGCTGCCAGCTTATTTAATAGCTATGGAATTGCAATAAGAGCAGGACAGCATTGTGCAAAAATTCTTGATGAGTTTTTAAAGGTATCAACAACTTTACGTGCTTCATTTTATTTCTATAATACAAAAGAAGAAATTGATGCCTTTGTAGAAGTGTGTAAAAAAGGAGATGACTTTTTAGATGCGTTCTTTAAATGATCCTCAATTATTGAGAGAAATTATTATGGATCATTATGAACATCCACGCAATCGTGGATTGGTTGATGATGATTCATATTTAAAAGTCAATATGAATTCAGAAACTTGTATTGATGATTTAGATATTCAGGTTAAATTTAATGGAGATAAAATTGAAGATGTGCGTTATGATGGAGAAGCATGTGCGATTTGTACATCTTCAACTTCTATTATGAGTGAACTTGTGAAAGGAAAAACGAAAGCAGAAGCTCAAAAAATCATAGATAATTATATGAATATGATTTATGAGAGAGATTATGATCCAGAAATCTTAGAAGAAGCGATTGCTTTTCAAAATACACATAAACAGGCCAATCGTATTAAATGTGCAACACTAGGATGGAACGGACTGATTGAATTAATGAAAGAAAGTGAGGAATAAATAGTGGCAACAAAAAATCTTGATATTCCTACAACACATATTGATTATGATTTTAAAGATGAAGATGTTTCTGTATTTAAAACACCTAAAGGGTTAAATGAGGACATTGTCAGAGAAATTTCAGCTATTAAAAATGAACCTGAATGGATGCTGGAATATCGTTTGAAATCTTTAAAATGTTTTTTAGAAAAACCTATGCCTACATGGGGTGTAGATTTAAGTCAAATGAATTTTGATGAATATACATACTATAATCGACCAAGTGATCGTTTATCTGATAAATGGGATGAAGTTCCTGAAACAATCAAGAATACTTTTGATAAGTTAGGTATTCCTGAAGCAGAACAAAAGTTTTTAGCAGGAGCTTCAGCTCAATATGAATCAGAAGTTGTTTATCATAATATGCTTGAAGAAGTGAAAGAAAAAGGCGTTATTTTCTTAGATATTGATAGTGGATTAAGAGAATATCCAGAAATCTTTAAAAAATATTTTGATACTGTTATCCCTTATAATGATAACAAGTTTTCAGCATTGAATGGTGCAGTCTGGTCAGGAGGGTCATTTATTTATGTACCTCCAGGAGTAAAGTTAGATAAGCCATTACAGTCATATTTTAGAATTAATAGTGAAAGAATGGCACAATTTGAAAGAACTCTCATTATTGTTGATAAAGGATCAGATATTCACTATGTAGAAGGATGTACAGCACCTTCTTATTCAAAGGATTCATTACATGCAGGGGTTGTTGAAATTGTTGTCTTAGAAGGCGCTAAATGTCGTTATACGACAATTCAAAACTGGTCTAAAAATATTTATAATTTGGTCACACAGCGTGCGAAAGTTGCTAAAAATGGCTCTATGGAATGGGTTGATGGTAATATTGGTTCAGCCGTCACTATGAAATATCCAACATGTATATTAGCAGGTGAAGGCGCTAAGGGAACATGTATTACAATTGCTGTGGCAGATAGTCATCAGATTTTAGATTCAGGTGCGAAAATGATTCATTTGGCACCTCATACATCAAGTCAAATTATTTCTAAATCTATTTCTAGAAATGGTGGAAAAGTTAATTATAGAGGATTGGTTAGACATCAGAAAAATGCTACAGGTGCCAAAAGTAAAGTTGAATGTGATACATTGATTTTAGACGAAAAGTCTACCAGTGATACAGTTCCAACAAATATGATGATGAATAATGAATCTATTATTGAACATGAAGCAACTGTATCTAAGGTATCTGAAGATCAGCTTTTCTATTTAATGAGTCGTGGATTGACAAAAGAACAGGCGACAGAAATGATTGTCATGGGATTCATCGAACCATTTTCAAGAGAATTACCAATGGAATATGCTGTTGAACTGAATCAGCTTATTAAGCTGGATATGGGAGAAAATAGCATTGGATAAAAATGAACTTCGTTGTTTAATGAAAGATAAACGTCTTCAGTTATCAGCTAAGACGTTTTCTTTATATAATCAGCAGATTTATTCGAAAGTTCTACGCCATCCACAAGTACAAAATGCTAAGATGATTGGTTGTTATGTTTCATTGCCATCAGAAGTAGATACACTTCAAATTATTGATTCATTATTGCCATATAAACGTATCTGTG
This sequence comes from uncultured Massilimicrobiota sp., assembly GCA_944325245.1. Lineage (GTDB taxonomy): Bacteria > Bacillota_I > Bacilli_A > Erysipelotrichales > Coprobacillaceae > Allocoprobacillus. Next base: position 9,667 of record CALUZM010000060.1, read on the forward strand.
TACCCAAAGTTGAGGGCAATCATATGCAGTTTTATGAAATTTTATCCCTTGATGAATTAAAACCAGGACATTTTCATGTTTTAGAACCTATCACAAGTCAGATGATTATGCCTGAAGAAATAGATTGTATGCTTGTCCCTTTACTTGCCTATGATTCATTGGGTTATCGAGTAGGTTATGGAAAAGGATATTATGATCGTTATTTTCAATCTGATTTTCATGGCTATAAAATAGGATTAGCCTTTTCTTTTCAATATGTTGATCAGATTCAACATGATGTTTTTGATCAGAGACTTGATGAAGTCATTCATGAAATACCATAGTGATATGGTATTTTTTTCTTTGATAAACATATAATATTTTGGTGAAATATGATGAAAAAATGGATAATTATTGTAGGGGTACTTTGTTTTTTGATTGTTATGAGTACAGGCATTGTCTATATTCAGGCAATACCAACTTTAAAGACATATGGACAAATGGAGATTGAACGTTTCAATCAACTCATTATTTCACATAGCTATTTTACAGATGAGAAACAGTATGACGATCTTGTGATTATTGAAAGGGATGAGAATCAGGATATTGAACTCCTTGATTTTGATATGGTAAAAGTTAATCAATTGGCTGCAGATATTGTTTCGGATATAGAAAATACGTATTCTCAAATAGAAGAAGGCACTTTTCAGGCATCTGATGACAGTTATTATCAAAGACGTATGGAAGAAGTTAGTCAGACAGGAATTATTTCTTCTATTCCCATTGCGACATTATTAGATTTACCAGCTTTTTCTTTTTTATCACCAAGTATCCCAGTTACTTATAAACATCTTTCCAGTGTTGGAAGCTCTGTTCAAAAAAACATTCAAAATTATGGTGTCAATCATGTGATGATTGAGTTGTCAATAGACATTAAAATGAATATAACAATGATTTATCCTTTTTTTGAACAATATCATACACAAGTGATTACAATACCTGTTTTATTAGAAATTTTTCAAGGACAAGTTCCGTTGGTTTATTCTTAATGTAAAGGAGAATGATCATGAAAGATTTGATCAAAATGTATTATGGAATAGATTGTACAATAGATTCAATTGGTTATTTTTATGTTGGACCACAATTGTATTATTTATTTTGTGTTAAAGATAAAAATGAATTTTTAAATATTTATCATTATTATCGCTTTATTATGCATCAATGTGGAATAACAGGTTATAGAATTGTGAAGAACGTTCATCAGGATATTTTTTCGCAAAATTATGTCTTGTTGATTTATTATAAAGAATCTTTTTCTTTTGAAACTTATCTCCATCATATGATGCAGCTCTATCCATTTCCTAAAATGAAAGTCCAGTCAATTAAAGAACAATGGATTTGTAAGATTGATCAAGCGAGAGATATGGTCAAAGATTATGCATATAGTTTTAAACATGATCAGGATATTATATCATTGATTTATTATTATTGTGGTCTTGGTGAAAACAGTATCAATGTCCTTAATTATATATTACAAATTCATCAGAGTGCGTCATTGCCGGTCACATTATCTTTATCACAACCTGTTTCTCAATATGTCTATGAATTGTTGAATCCGTGTATGTATATCTTTTCAACACGTATGCGACATTTAGCATGTCTTTTCAAAAGCCAGCTTTTATCTACTTTTCAGCTTCAGGAACTATTAGAAAAAGAATATTTTGATGTTTATGAAATTATTTATCTTTATGCGAGGATGCTATATCCATCCTACTTTTTTCAATGCCTTTTACAACAAACGATGGATGAAAAAAAGATTTCCTACTTCTATTTTGGATTAGAACAAGAACGTCAAATGAATCGTCAAATTTTTCAGGTTTTATCTTTTTATGTGACACTACCTAAAATCAGTTGGATAAATCGTTGAAATATGGTATAATATTGTAAGCACAGTTAGTTGAAAGGGTTATATTTATGGATTTGGTAAATAGTATTAAAAGTAATGAACATATTAGGGAATCTTTAATTCGTTTAAAATCAATGGATCAATGTGATTCCTTCATTCAACAAGATTTACAGTTAAAACAGAAACTGATTGAGCTTTTATCTCATGAAGATCCTAAAATTCGCAAAAATAGTGCTATCTTATTAGGAAAATATCAAGATACAATAGAAATATTATTAGAAGCTTACGAACATGAAAAGACTGAATATGTGAAAGAAGCATATTTAATGGGAATGGCTTCACAAAATTGCCGTCCTTATATTCAGCAATTAAAAGATATTCAAAAAAGATTAATTCATGCTGATGAAGTCACAAAACATATTCAGGCTCAATTAAAAATATTAAATCCTATTATTTTAAAAAATCAGATGCACAAACGTAAAATCATTAAACTTAAACATGAACCGGTAGATGTCGTGTTAACATCTTTGCCTTATTATCAGTTTGTTTTATTTGAATCTGTTTTGCATTTCAAATATAAACCTGTGACTCAAGGAGTTCTGGTACGCACTGAATCGCTTTATGATTTATTAAATATTCGAACATATCGTGATATGCTGATTCCTCTTTCTGGGGCTTCTGGTATGGAAATTGACCTGGAAAGTATTCTATCAGGATTTCAAAGATGTCATTTAGAAGATATTTTAGATAAGTTATATGATGATCATTCTGCTTTCTATTTTAGAGTTGCTGATGAGACAAGAGATAAACATCCTTTGTTGATACGTAAGATTTCTCAAAAACTTTTTGAACTTTTTCCAGATCGTTTATTGAATACAACAGAAGGATATGATATTGAAATTGTTTTAAAAGAAATTAGACGTGGAAAAGTTAATGCTTATTTGAGATTAACTCATTTGAAAAGTACACGTTTTGATTATCGTAAAGAAGTGATATCTAATTCGTTGCAGCCTTATGTAGCAGCAACTTTGGTTCAATTAGCGAAGCCATATATGAAAGATCATGGGAAGGTACTGGATCCTTTTGTAGGATGTGGAACTTTATTGATTGAAAAAAATTATGTTGTACCTTCAAAATTTGCGATGGGTATAGATATATTTGGTAAAGGTGTGGAAGCAGCCAAAAAAAATACAAAGGCAGCTGGTCAAAATATTTATTATGTTCATAAAGATGCTTTGCGTTTTGTGAATAATGAGATGTTTGATGAAATTATAACTGATATGCCAACATTGCCACAGATGAATGATTATCAGCAGTTACAGGAGCTTTATGATCGTTTCTTTGAACGTATTCATCGTTTGGTAAAACCAAAAGGATATGTTTTCTTGTATACAAGCGAAATCTCTTTGGTGAGAAAGAATCTTAGATTACAGGAAGGCTATTTAAATCTTGTGGAACATTATGAGATTCCACGTGGTAAAAATATGTTTTATTTCTTTATTATGCAATTAAAATAACCTGCTTGATGAAGCAGGTTTTTTCATGTCATTATTGTTGACTTTCAGGTGTTGTTCCTTGAAGTGATTCATTGTTTTCATTAGAAATTGGTGGTGTTGTTTCTTCGTTTGTATCAGGAGTTGAGGTATCATCCGATGAGTTTTGAGAATCTTCCTGATTGTTATTATCTTGTGTATTATCTGTCTGTGGAACAGATGACTGTGAGCTTTCATTGGTATTTTGTGAAGATTGATCTTGAGATTGTTCATTGATTTGCTGTTGGAGATTTTCAATTTCATTTTGTTGTTGGATGTAATATCGATATCCTATATATCCACCAACACATAATACAGCTATAATCAATGTGATGATAATGAATAAGAAAAATTTTCCAAGAAACGAATGTGTCTTTTTTTCTTTAACGACTTTTGTTTGTTGTTTTGTCTTTCTTTTTGTTCTTTTTTTGACTTTTTTCTTAGTCTTAGGTTTTGCTTTTTTGGTTTTGTTGTCCGTTTTTTCATCGTTATCCTGATTGTCCTGTTGAAAAGATGTTTTTTGATTAGAATCTTGCTGAGATATGAAATCCTCATTTTGATGTTCTTTGTGATAGATAGGTTCCTGATGAGGTTCTCTATCTACAATAGAGTCGGGCTGTGAAGAAAAAGTTTCATATGGAAATTCTTCATTATCATACTTATTTTCATGATTTTCTATTTCATCATCGAATACAAATTTTTTTGCCATTTTTATCACCCACCTACAGTATTACCTTTCAATATGACTTTTATATTAACTTTATATTGACATTTATAGAATTAAGTATAACAATATATTTAGTAATACTAAATAGAAAAGAGCTGGTTCAATGAATGAAAGATATGAAAGGCAATTAAAAAAAGGAATTTTAGAAATTTTGGTTTTGCAACTTTTATCAAAAGAACAAATGTATGGTTATCAGATGATTTTATGCATGAAGGAGAAGAGTCATGGAATGTTTGAGATGAAAGAAGGGACACTCTATCCCATTCTATATCGTTTAGAAGATGATGAATTGGTAAAAAGTCAATGGACACAGCCTCAAAAGAAGGAACTTTCGCGAAAGTACTATTGTTTAACAGAAAAAGGGAAAAAACAGTTGGAAGAATTAAAGAGGTTATGGAAAGATTTTTCATTGTTTGTTAATGAGATTTTAGAGGAGAATGAACATGAATAAGAATAAATATATCAAAGGCGTTTTGAAATTATTAAGATGTTCAAAACAACAAAAGAAAATAATTCAGTTAGATTTAGAAAATGATATTGATATGGCATTGAAAAATGGTGAATCATTAGAAGAAATTATTCAAAGAATGGGAACACCTGAAGCTGTTGCAAAGGAATTTAATGAGAATATGGGTGTTTCATTACGTCGCTCTTATAAGAAAATTATAGGAATCGTTATTGGTATTGTGGTTGTATTGGGATTAGGCATTTTTTTCTTTATCCGTTCCATTATGCCAGAATATCAGGAGCTGGGAACATCAGGATTATTTAAGCAAGACACTGTTGAGCAGCAAATGGAACAGGTTATTCTAGATGTTTCTCATCTAGATACTCAAGCGATACTCAAAAAGTGTGATGAAAAGATGAAAGAAACCATGACAGAGAGTCTTTTGAAAGAATCTGTTTCATCTTTAGGAGAATTAGGCAATTATCAACGCATAACCAGTCAAAGATATGTTGAAGTCAAACAAAATAATGATGTTTGTGTTGTAGGAGAGGTTGTTGCATTATATGAATTGCGTAGTGTGACATACACGATCACTTTCAATCAGAATTATGAATTAATGGGGCTGTATATGAAATGAAGCAAAATATCACATATGCCATATTAGCAATTGTCTGTTTTGTCTTTGCATATGGTCATTTTCAAGGAAATGTCTCTTTGGTTCACAGTTATCATAAAAGTAGAATTGCACAAAAGGATATGATAGCCTACGCAAAAACTTTTGGAGTTGGTATGTTGATCATTGGAGTAGGATGTACATTAGCTTTATTATTGCGTTTATTACAATTGTATCTATTTAGTGATATCATAATGTTTATTGGCATTTTTATGGGCGTTTTAGTTATGATTTATGCTCAATTTAAATATAATCATGGTATCTTTTAGGAGGGAGTCAATCATGAAATTTATTATGCCTGTCATATTTTTGATGATTTCTATTTTCTTATTAATGGGAAAAGGTTCATTTTTAATTGCTGGATATAACACAGCAAGTGCAGATGAAAAGGCAAAGTATAATGAAAAGAAGTTATGTCGTATTGTAGGATTAGGCTTTTTTATCATCACTTGTGGGTTGTTTTCATTGATGATGCTAGAAACTTATGGACTTTATGTGATGATTGGTTTATTTATCATAGGTATGGCTATAATTCTAATTGGTAGTCAATATGCTAGTTTAGAGCATAATACCAAGAAAATGAAATCTTCGATGATCATTAGTATATTACTGACAATCGTTATTGGTGGATTTGTGATAGTGGTTATGTTTATTGGTGATATTCATATTCAGTATCATGACAATTCCATACAATTATCTGGAACATTGGTATCTTCTTCAGAAATTTCGTATGCTGATATTACCGAAGTAGAGTTTCGTGAAAATATTGATATAGGACATAAGAAAAATGGTATCAATAATGCTGTTATTGAAGCGGGAAGATATCGAAATGATGAGTTTAATGATTATCGACTTTATGGATATACGAATAGTTTACAATATGTGATTATTTATACGGATAGTGAGATTTTTGTTGTGAGTGGAAAAAATAGACAACAGACACAGGATATTTATGAAAAACTAAAGGAAGAAATAAACGTTGTATAATTCTATTTTATATGAATATTGAAAGGAAACAGAAAGATATTGAAGAAAAGATATTTCTGTTTCTTTTTCAATTTTATTCTTGACGAGTTCATAGACGTATGCTATTATAAGAGGGCACTAGAAATTGGAGGTTTAGCTCAGTTGGGAGAGCATCTGCCTTACAAGCAGAGGGTCAGCGGTTCGAGCCCGTTAACCTCCACC
>CALUZM010000061.1 GCA_944325245.1 uncultured Massilimicrobiota sp.
GCGAAGATAGTGGGCAACCGCGACAATAGCACGCTGCCAGTCAAATGGGGATAATTCACTTATCCCTTTTTTTTATTCCTTTTTTTTTATGTATTATGATATAATAGGTAAAAGGATATAAAAGGGGGAGTTATTTTATGAATTTTGTCTACATATCACCATCTTTTCCAAAAAATTTTTATCAATTCTGTAACCGTCTAAAAAAGAGTGGGGTAACAGTCTTAGCTATAGCTGATACACCTTATGATCAGTTAAGTGATGAGCTTAAAAATTCTATTGATGATTATTATCAGGTTTATTCAATGGAAAATTATGATGAGATGGTGAAAGCTATGGGATATTTTATTTTTCATTATGGACATATTGACTGGCTAGAATCCAATAATGAATACTGGTTAGAACAGGATGCACGTTTACGTACTGATTTTAATATATCTACAGGTATTCATACGAACCATATTGAAGATATTAAATGTAAGTCAAAAATGAAAAAATTTTATGAAGAAGCTGGTGTAAAGACAGCACGATATCATCTTGTTAGTGATTTGAAAGCTGGATTAGAATTTATAAATGAAGTAGGATATCCAGTTGTTGTCAAACCTGATAATGGTGTTGGAGCTGCAAAAACATATAAAATCTCTAATCAAGAGGAGCTAGAAAATTTTTATAAAGAAGATCATGTGACACAATATATTATGGAAGAATTTGTCAATGGATTGATTATTTCTTATGATGGTATTGCCAATCTTAATAAAGATATATTATTTGAAACATCACATGTTTTTCCTAATCCAATTATGGATGTCGTTAATGAATCAAGTAGTATGTATTATTATTCATTACGTGAAATACCTTATGATTTAAAGAAAGCTGGGCAAGCCTGTGTAAAAGCATTCTATACGGCTGGAAGATGCTTCCATATGGAGTTTTTTAGATTATTAGAGGATAAACCAGGTTTAGGACAAAAAGGCAATATTGTAGGGTTAGAAGTGAATTTAAGGACACCTGGGGGTTATACACCTGATATGATGAATTATGCGAATGATATTGATGTTTATCAGATTTATGCTGATATGGTCACAAAAGGATATAGTGAATATGATCATCATCGTCCATATCATTGTGTCTATTGTGGAAGAAGAGATCACATCAATTATACACATAGTCATGAGGACATTGTCTCACGATATCGTTTTGATTTAGTCACATGTGAAAGAATGCCTGATATTTTAAGTGGCGCTATGGGAAACTTTACTTATACTGCACGTTTTGAAAATATGGATCAGGTTAATGAATTTGTGGATTATGTTTTAGGTTAGAGGAGGGATTAAGATGAAAACAGAATGGTTTAAAGAATACAGTGAATGTTTAACACGAGATATGGAATATAAAGTCTATGGGCATGCTGGAACACCAATACTTGTTTTTCCAGCACAAAATGGAAGATTTTATGATTTTGAAAATTTTGGTATGGTTGATACTGTCAAACATCTTATTGATGAAGGAAAAATTCAATTGTTTTGTTGTGACAGTATTGATCAGGAATCATGGTCTGCTGAAGGTGTAGATAATCGTCATAGAACTTATATGATGGAACAATGGTTTTATTATATTGTTAATGAACTGGTACCGAGAATTTTTGAAATTAATTCATATGGGAATAATGGAGAATATGCTCAAGGGATTTATACAACAGGTTGTTCTATGGGAGCTTCTCATGCTGTAAATTTTATGTTTAGAAGACCAGATATTTTTATAGGAACAATTGCTTTAAGTGGTTATTATGATAGTGATTTATTCTTTGGTGATTATCATGATGATATTTTATATCGTAATTCACCAATTCAGTATCTTCATGGAATGAGTTATGATCATCCATATGTAGAAATGTATCGTCATTGCCGTATTGTTTTATGTTGTGGACAAGGAGCATGGGAAGATGACATGATTAGAAGCACGAAACGTATGAAAGAATTATTGGAGTATAAAGATATTCCAGCTTGGATTGATTTTTGGGGATATGATGTTAACCATGATTGGGATTGGTGGCAAATCCAATTTCCTTACTTTGTAGAAAGAGTTATATAATGATGAATGTTGTATTTATTTCCCCAAACTTTCCAGATTATTTTTATAATTTCTGTGATCGCCTGAAAGTGAGAGGCGTGAACGTTTTAGGTATAGGTGATGAGAGTTATGAAAATTTGCCTTATCATACGAAAATTGCTTTAACTGAATATTATCGTGTAGATGATTTAGAAGATTATGAAAGTGTTTATAGAGCATGTGCTTATTTTACATGGCATTACGGTAAAATTGATTGGATTGAATCTCAAAATGAATACTGGTTAGAACTTGAAGCAACGCTCAGAAATGAGTTTAATGTTACAACAGGAACGAAAATTCAAGATCTATCTCCAATGAAATATAAATCAAAAATGAAAGAAGTTTATAAACAAATAGGCATTCCTACCGCTAGATATCGAAAAGTTGATGATTATCTGGCAACCAAAGCATTTGCGAATAAAGTTGGTTATCCAGTTATTGTGAAACCAGATAATGGTGTAGGAGCTAGCTCTACTTATAAACTGAGAAATGATGATGAGCTTGATTATTTCTTTGCGACAAAACCATCTTATATTCAATTTATTATTGAGGAAATGGTGCCTGGGCATGTTGAAACTTTTGATGGTATTACTGATAAAGATAAAAATATATTTATTTGTTCTTCACATGTTATGTTAAATTCTATTATGGACAATGTGAATGAATTGAGTGATACTGCTTTTTATTCACAACCAGTAGAAGGATTAGACCTTTATGAAATTGGTAAAAAAGTTGTAGAAGCATTTGATACAAGAAGTCGCTTTTATCATTTTGAATTCTTTAGACTAGATCAGGATAAAGAAGGATTAGGTAAAAAAGGTGATATTGTTGGTTTAGAAGTGAATATGCGTGCACCTGGTGCATATATGCCCGATATGATCAATTATACTTATAATGTAGATGTTTATACAATATGGGCTGATATGGTAAAATATAACCAATGTTTTTACGATATTCATCGTGAATATTGGGTAGCTTACACAGGTCGAAGAGATGGTATCTGTTATATGCATAACTATGATCAGATTAGGGAACAATATGGTAATCAGATAGCTCTAGAAACTGATGTACCTGATTCTTTAAGTGGTGCAATGGGTAATCATGTCTTTATTGTGAAATCTAAATCAAAAGAAGAACTCTTTGAAATGATTCGCTATATTTTAAAAAGAGAAGATGGAACAGACTGGATATAATTTCTATGAAGATTTAAATCAAGATGTTATTCTGATTTAAATCTTTTTTTCTTTGAAAAAAAGAAAAATTTACAGACCAAGGGCTTTTTTATCAAATATTTTGTGTTATAATGGCAAAGGAAAGAAAGAAGGTGTTACTATGTCTCCGGAGCCGGATGAAGATACGAAATTTTATAACAAAAATAACATAACAGGAGACATAGTCTATATTCTCCTGTTATAGAATGGGAGGATTAAAATGATAGAATTTTACAAAACTTTTGGAACTGAAACAAAAAAAGTAGAAAGTCTAGAAATGGGATGCTGGATTAATGTTGTGTCTCCAACAGAAGAAGAAAAACAATTTTTAGTGAATGATTTAGGAATTGTTCCCGAATTTGTACAGTCTTCATTAGATGAAGAAGAAAGCTCACATATCGACTATGATGATGATTTTAATCAGACTTTGGTTATTGTCGATTATCCAAGTGCTGAAGAAACAGATGGAAGATATGATAAGATGACTTTACAATATACAACCTTACCATTAGGTATTGTCTTAATGAAAGGTTATATTATTACAATTTCTTTATATGAAAACCTGAATATTGAAGATATGGCAACAGGTAAAGTCAAAGGTGTACATACAGAGATGAAAACGAGATTTTTATTAAAGCTTCTTTTAAGAATTTCTCAGAGATATTTGATTTATTTACGTCAGATTGATCGTTTATCATCATTAACTGAACAGAAATTACATAAATCAATGCAAAATAAAGAACTTATTCAAATGCTTGGTTTAGAAAAATCTCTAGTTTATTTTTCAACATCATTAAAAACAGATGAAATTACTTTAAATAAAATTATGCGTGGAAAATCTATTAAATTATATGAAGATGATCAAGATTTATTGGAAGATGTTTTAGTAGAAATTAATCAGGCTATTGAAATGTGTAGTATTTATTCAAATATCTTATCTGGAACAATGGATGCTTATGCTTCTGTTATTTCAAATAACTTAAATATTGTTATGAAAGTTTTAACAGTTATTACGATTGTCATGTCAATACCAAATATTATCTTTAGTTTTTATGGAATGAATGTTTCAGGTTTACCAGGACCAGTATGGTGGGTACCAACTTTGATTGCCATCATTGCATGTGTGGTTGCTTCATTTATATTTATGAAAAAAGATATGTTTCATTAAGTTTATGGAACATATCTTTCTTTTTTTGAAAATTTGAACAATATATGTAAGAAACATGTATAATAAATGCAAAGAAGAGGAGGATAATAATATGGTAAGAAAATTCCCAGATGGATTTTTATGGGGTGGCGCAACAGCTGCCAATCAGTATGAAGGTGGCTGGAATGAAGGAGGTAAAGGCATCAGTGTTTCTGATTGTGCCAGACATCATTTAGATATTGATGTTCAGGATTATCATGCACAAAATGCTATCACAACAAAAGATATTGAAGAGGCTTTGAAATCACAGGATGATTCTTTATATCCAAAAAGACATGGATCAGATGGATATCATCATTATAAGGAAGATATTAAACTCTTTGCTGAAATGGGATTCAAGGTATATAGAATGTCAATTGCCTGGTCACGTATTTTTCCTAATGGTGACGATGAACAACCTAATGAAGAAGGTTTAAAGTTTTATGATGATGTTTTTGATGAATGTTTAAAATATGGTATTGAACCATTAGTGACAATGTCACACTATGAACCACCATTAAATATTGTTTTAAATTATAATGGATGGGCATCAAGAGAAGTTGTCGATATGTTTGTGAAATATGTGGAAGTTATCTGTGAAAGATATAAGGATAAGGTTAAATATTGGTTGACATTTAATGAAGTTGATTCCATGATTAGACATCCATATACAACAGGTGGTCTTGTGGAAGATCGTTTTCCAGGTCAGAATTTCCAACAGGTTATTTTCCAGGCTATGCATCATCAATTCGTAGCTTCAGCTCTAGCAACAAAAATCTGTCACGAAAAAATCCCTGGTTCAAAGGTAGGTTGTATGTTAACAAAACTAACATATTATCCATATACTTGTAAACCAGAAGATGTTTTACAGGCTCAACAGGATATGAGAAGTACATATTGTTATAGTGATACACAGGTATTTGGTGAATATCCAGCTTATTTACTTGCTAAATTTAAAAATGAAGGTATCCATATTCAAATGGAAGAAGGAGATTTGGATATTATGAAGAAATATCCAGTAGACTTTGTTTCATTTAGTTACTATTCATCAAGTTGTGTCGCCAAAGATGATAAAGGATTAAAAAAGACTGCTGCCAATACAAATGTTGCCATTAAAAATCCTTATATACCATCATCTGACTGGGGATGGCAAATTGATCCAATTGGTTTAAGAGTTTCCTTAGTTGATTTGTATGATCGTTATAGAAAACCATTGTTTATTGTGGAAAATGGTTTAGGCGCAAAAGATGAACTTGTTGATGGAACTGTTGATGATCAATATCGTATTGATTATTTTGATGCGCATTTTAGAGAAATGTTAAATGCTATTGAGATTGATGGTGTAGATTTAATGGGATATACATCATGGGGATGTATTGACCTTGTCAGTGAATCAACAAAACAAATGAGTAAACGATATGGATTTATTTATGTAGATTGTGATGATTTAGGTAATGGAACATATAAGAGATATAAGAAAAAATCATTTGATTGGTATAAGAAAGTTATTGAAACAAATGGAGCATGGTTATTTGAAGGAGAATAATGATGTTAGAATATAAGTTTGATACACAGTTATTGATTGAAGGAAAAAATTTAAATGAAGATGAAATTAATGATTATATCACAGAGCATTTTCAAGGAGATTGTCTGTTAGCTGTTGGAGATGATGAATTGATTAAAATTCATTATCATACAAATGAGCCTTGGCTTGTTTTACAATATGCAGCAACTCTTGGTGAAATCTATGATATTGTTGTAGAAAATATGGAACGACAATCACATGGATTAAAAGGATAAAGAGTGGATATACAAGTAATTGTTTTACAGATGATACAATTATTTCTGGTGATTGCTTTAGGATATCTTTTATTAAAAATAAAGATACTTGATGTAGATTTTAATCAGCGTTTAACAACACTTTTGTTGTCAGTTACGACACCAGCATTGATTGTATCTTCTGTTTTATCTACAACAATTGAAAAAGATCTTTCAGAAATTATTTTTGTTTTTATTGTTGCTATTGTTATTTTTATGGTTTTACCAATCCTTGGATTGATCATTGTCAAAATCATGAAAGTCCCTTTACATCAACAAGGTTTATACATCTTTATGACAATGTTTTCCAATATTGGTTTTATGGGCTTTCCAGTTATGAAGTCTATCTTTGGTAATGAAGCTGTATTTCTCACTGCGATTTTTAATATGCTGTTTAATCTTCTGGTTTTTACAGTAGGTATTCTATTTATGAATTATCGTTCAGCAGAGAAAATATCAATCAATTTAAGACAGTTATTTTCACCAGGCGTTGTATCTTCCTTAGTAGCATTACTGATTTATTTAACAGGATTTCAAATGCCGGATATCATTTCTTCAACAATCACAATGATTGGAGATATTACCACACCTATTGCTATGATGTTGATTGGTTCCACTCTAGCAACAATTCCATTAAAAGAGGTTTTCAATGAACTAAAAGTTTACCCATATACAATTTTAAAACAAATTATTATTCCAATAATAGCTTATCCTATATTAAACTTTTTTATTAAAGATGCTTTGATATTAGGTGTTTCACTGATTATGATTTCCATGCCAGTTGGTAATATTGCTGTATTATTTGCGACAGAATATCATAAAGATGTCGCTTTGGCTGCAAAAACAGTCTTTATGACAACACTTCTTTCTATTATTACGATTCCTCTGATTGTTGCTTTATTTTTAACTTCATAGAAACGTTTTATTGTCTTTGATAACATTTTTTAATCAAAGTTATTTTATTGACATTATTTGATTTTTATGGATATAATAAATGAGGATTATTTAATAATGCCCCAGAAATGAGGCGTTTTTTTATGCAAAAAAATTATGATGTGATTATTGTTGGTGCTGGACCAGCAGGAATTATGACAAGTTATGAATTGTATTTAAAAAATCCAGAGTTGAAAGTATTATTAGTGGATAAAGGACATGATGTTATGTATAGACATTGTCCTATCAAAGATAAGAAAATTAAAAGCTGTCCACAAATCAAAGAAAATGAGCCTGGATGTTTACCAGCCTGTTCAATAACATCTGGTTTTGGGGGAGCTGGGGCCTATTCTGATGGAAAATTTAACATTACAAGTGAATTTGGTGGATGGTTGACTGATTATTTAGATAATCAGGAAGTTGAAGATGTTATTCATTATGTTGATGAATTATATTTAAAACATGGAGCAACACATGAAATTACCGACCCAACAACAGATAAAGTTAGAGAAATTGAAAAAAGAGGCTATGCAGTTGGATTAAAGCTTTTACGTGCCAAAGTCAGACATTTAGGAACAGAAGAAAATTTAAGAATTATGACAGAGATGTCTAATGAATTAAAACAACACATTGATATAGCTTTTAAAACAGCTGTTCAAGATATTTTAGTAGAAGATCATCATGTCAAGGGAATTGTCTTAGAAAATGGCGAGGAAATATATGCACCTAATGTTGTTTTAGCACCTGGACGTGATGGATCAACATGGCTTGCGAAAGTCTTTAAACATCTGGGACTTGAACTTTATAATAATCAGGTGGATATTGGTGTAAGAGTAGAAACAAGCAATATTGTTATGGATGAAATTAATCAGAACTTATATGAAGGAAAATTTGTATATAATGCTTCTGTTGGAACAAAAGTGAGAACATTCTGTTCTAATCCAAGTGGACATGTTGTTATTGAGAATCATTCTGGAACAATGTTGGCCAACGGACATGCTTATCATGATCCAAAGCTTGGTAGTCACAATACAAATTTTGCTTTACTTGTTTCCCATGTATTTAGTGAACCATTTAATGAACCTAATGAATTTGCTCATGAAGTAGCCAGACTTGCCAATATGCTTTCTCATGGAAGTATTATTGTCCAACGCTATGGTGATATTAAAAGAGGACGTCGTACAACAGTTAAACGTTTAAAAGAAGGTTATACAGTACCTACTTTACCAGAAGCAGTTCCAGGTGATTTGGGATTAGTTTTACCATATAATACAATGAAATCAATTATTGAAATGATTGAAGCCTTAGATCATGTCACACCAGGGATTGCTAATGAACATACATTACTTTATGGAGTAGAAGCTAAATTCTATTCAGCAAGACCAAAAGTAAGAGAAGGATTTGAAAGTGAGATTGATGGTTTATATGTTGGTGGTGATGGAGCTGGACTTACACGTGGACTAGCTCAGGCTGGCGCTAATGGAATCCTTATTGCGAGACATATTTTGAAGAAATACTAAAAATAAAGCTACAATGAGTTAAAAATGCTTATTGTAGTTTTTCTTTTGTTTTACAATTCTGACTATTTCCATTATAATAAAAAGAACAATGAGGAGGAATAGTACATGAATATTGATGGAAAATTGATATCAGCCAAAAGAAAAGATGCATTAAAACAAGAAATTGAAAAATTAAAGAATGAGGGGAAAAGAATACCTAAATTATCAGTTGTATTAGTAGGAAATAATCAAGCCAGTCAGACATATGTGCGTAATAAAGACAAGGCATGTGCATATGTTGGTATGCTTTCTGATGTTATCAGATTGGATGAACAAATATCAGAAGAGGAATTGATGCAAGTTGTCCAACAATTAAATCAGGATGAACAGGTAGATGGCATTCTTGTTCAATTACCACTCCCTTCACATATTCATGAAGAGAAAATACTTAATTTAATTGATCCACAAAAAGATGTTGATGGTTTTCATCCTATCAATGTTGCTAAACTTGTATTAGGACAAAATGGACTCGTTCCATGTACACCACAGGGCATGATGGTTTTATTAGATGAAATCAATTATGATTTAACTGGAAAAGAAGTTGTTGTTGTTGGAAGAAGTAATATTGTTGGTAAACCTGTTGCTTTATTATGTTTACATAAACATGCGACAGTGACAATTGCTCATTCACGTACAATGAATTTAGCATCATTATGTCAAAGAGCAGATGTCTTAATTGCAGCTATAGGGAAACCAAAATTCTTTAATAGAGACTATATTAAAAAAGGTGCAGTCGTTTTAGACGTTGGTATTAATCGAGATGAAAATAATAAATTATGTGGTGATGTTGATTATGAAGATGTGAAAGATATTGCTGCATATATTACACCAGTTCCGGGTGGTGTTGGACCAATGACTATAGCGATGTTATTAGAAAATACATTAAAAGCTTATTATCAAAGAGAGGAGAAAAAGAATGGAATATAATTTAAATGATATTGTTGAAATGAAAAAACAGCATCCTTGTAAAAAATCAAATCAATGGAAAATCATTCGTATGGGTGCTGATATTAAAATCAAATGTCTAGGTTGTGGAGCCATTGTGATGTTTTCTCGTCGTGATTTTGAAAAACGTTTAAAGAAAGTGATACCTGCCAATGAAAATACGACTGATTGAAGAAAAGGATAATCAAGAGGTTGAAAAACTGATTCGTGATTGTCTCATTGAGTTTGGTGGTAATAAACCTGGATGTGCCTGGGAAGATAAGGACTTAGGACAGTTTTATCAGGTCTATCAGCCTGCTAATAAGCAATATCTCGTTGTGATTGAAAATGGTCATGTTGTAGGAGGCTGTGGGATAGGCCCAGTTCAAGGTGTTGGTGGTGTTTGTGAACTACAAAAAATGTATTGTTATAAAGCAATACGTGGAACAGGAATCGCGCAACAATTATTGGATCAGTCTTTAAATTTTGCAAAGAAATATTATCAGCAATGTTATTTAGAAACTTTTTCAAATATGATTGCAGCTAATAAATTTTATTTAAAAAATGGCTTTACTGCTTTACAACAACCTTTAATTCAAGGACCACATTATGCCTGTGATAAGTGGTATATTAAAGATTTATAGGAGTGTGACTTATGTTATTTGAACATCAATATCAATTTTCTAAACGTATGGAAATGCATGATATTACAAGTATTGTTCAACAGGACCTTCAAAAAACAGGAGTTGATGAAGGTATTGTTGTTGTCTATACACCTCATACAACAGCAGGTATTACAGTCAATGAAAATGCAGATCCGGATGTTGTCAGAGATATGATCAATGCCTTTGAACGTGCATTTCCCACAGAACATCACGATTATCATCATTTTGAAGGAAATTCTCATGCTCACATCAAATCAACGATTTTTGGCCCAGGACAAAATTTTATTGTGCATCAGGGACAGCTTTTATTAGGTATATGGCAAGGTATTTATTTGTGCGAATTTGATGGACCTAGACAAAGAAAGTTTTATGTGAAAGTGATTAAAGGATAATATGAGAGACTATTTTGAGACTCAAAGATTCATTTTAAGACGTTTTTCTGATGGTGATGAAGAAGCATTGTATGAACTCTTAAGTGATGAAGATGTGACTCGCTTTTTACCAATGTTTTGTTTAAAAGACATCAATGAAGCGAAACAATATCTTAAGACATATCAAAATCAAAAAGGTCGCTATGCTATATGTTTTAAAGAAAATGGTGTGCCTATCGGTTATATTCATGTCAGTGATGATGAAAGTCATGATTTTGGATATGCTTTAAAAAAAGAATTTTGGCATCAGGGAATTGTCAGTGAAGTTGCTTTGAAAATGATTGAAGAACTGAAAGCTTCTGGCATACCTTATGTAACAGCAACACATGATATTCATAATCCCAATAGTGGAAAAGTCATGAAAAAAATAGGAATGAAATATTGATATACTTATTTAGAACAATGGCAACCTAAAGATATACCTGTTCATTTTCGTATGTATCAGTATAATTTTACAGCAGAACAAGACTTTACTTATTTAAAATATTGGAATATGTACCCTCATTATATTGAAAAAGACATCGTTTGAGATGTCTTCTTTTCTTGACAAAGAAAATGTTTATGAATAAACTAAAAACGTGTTAAGGGAGATGAAGATATGGATAAAGATAGGATGGGGACACAAAAATTATTGCCCTTATTAGTAGAATTATCAGTGCCAGCCATGATAGGAATGGTGGTCAATGCAATCTATAATATTGTAGATAGAATGTTTATTGGAAATACACCTGAATTAGGTTCTTTGGGATTGGCAGGAATTACAGTTTCTTATCCTGTCACTTTAGTTTTAATGGCTTTAAGTTTAATGGCAGGTGTTGGTGGAGCAACGCGTTTTTCTATAGCGTTAGGCTCTAAAAATGAAGAAGATGCAAAGTATTATCAAGGTAATGCCTTGATGATTACGGTTATTTTTGGCTTTATTTTCATGATTTTTGGAAATATATTCATGAATCCAATATTAACAGTATTAGGTGCAAGTGAGAAGGTTCTACCCTATGCCAGTGCCTATTTGAGTATTATTTTATATGGAGCTGTTTTTCAATGTGTTGCCATGTGTGGAAATAATTTTTCACGTGCACAAGGTAACGCCAAGAATGCAATGGTATCACAGCTGTTAGGTGCAGGATTTAATATTGTTTTTGACTATATTTTGATTGTGCAATGTCATATGGGAATGGAAGGAGCCGCTCTAGCAACCATTGGTGGTCAATGTTTAAGCATGATTTGGCAGTTAGCATTTTTATTTGGAAAAAGAGGAATCATACAATGCCGTTTAAATCATATGAAATTGAAAATACATTATGCTTCTATGATTATAAAAACAGGATTACCTGCCTTTTTGATGCAGTTGTCTACAAGTCTTCTTAATATTGTGATTAATGGTACATTAGGAATTTATGGTGGAGATTTAGCAATTTCAACCGTAGGTATTATTACAAGTGTCCAAACTTTAATGTTAATGCCATTAACAGGTATGACGCAAGGACAACAACCTATTATCAGTTATAATTATGGAGCTGAAAATTATTCTCGAGTGAAACAAACTTTAAAATATACAATTATTGGAGCAAGCATTTTATCATGTCTTGGTTTTCTAATCATTCAATTATTCCCTTCAATGATTATATCTATTTTTAATCAGGAGCCAGAAATTATTGAATTAGGAAATACAGCCTTACGTATATGGTTTCTTTGTTTACCATTTGTTGGCTGTCAGACAATGTGTGCGAACTTCTTTCAAGCCATTGGAATGGTAAAACAATCAAGTTTCTTAAATCTGTTGAGACAATGTCTTTTATTGATACCTCTGATATTAATTTTATCATGGATTTTTGGTTTGTATGGTGTCTTTTTTGCTGTACCAATTGCAGATTTTATCGCTTTTATGATTACAATTTATCTGATTAGACGTCGCATGAAAATGTGGAATATAGACTAAAAAAGGAAGTTAAGTTAAACTTCCTTTTTTCTTACATAAGTGATAAGTCTTGCGCCAGGTCCAGCATGAGTCCCAATAACTGGACCAATTACACCATGAAGTGCATTATCAAAATGTAAGGCATCTTTTAATGTGTTTTCAAATTTATCTAATCCATCAGTAGAACCATTATATCCAATGCAGATTGGTTCTTGGAGATCAACTTCGCCATCTTGTTGGATCAATTCAATAATCTTGTTGGTTGCTTTTTGCGTTCCCCTTGCTTTCGCAAAGACCTCTAATTTTCCTTCTTGAAAACCAATAATAGGTTTGAATTTTAAAAGTGTTCCAGCTGTCGCTGCAGTTCTTGATAAACGACCACCTTTATATAAATATTCTAATGTATCAACAAAAGCATATAAACGCACACGATGTTTATATTCTTCCAAAATGGTATAAATGTCTTTAGCTGATTTTTGTTCCTTTCTTAAAGCTACAGCCTTTAAAACAATCAATCTTTGCATTTGAGTTGTTCCTAGGCTATCAATAATATAGATATCATCATATTCAGCTAAATCCTTCGCTATATTAGCGCTTTGATATGTTCCACTAATAATACTAGAAAGTGTAATAACAATAACGCTATCCTGTTGTTCCTTTGCCTTTTCATAGAAATTTAAAAAATCTTGAGGAGAAGGTTGCGATGTTGTTGGAAGGGTATCACTATTGACTAATAAATCATAAAATTGATCAGGTTGAAGATCAATACGATCGCGATACTCTTTTCCATTAATAATAACTTTCAGTGGAATAATATCAATATTCAATTGTTTCGCATATTCTAAATCTATATCAGATGTAGAATCAGTAATAATTTTAATCATGATGTTCACCCTCTGTCATAAAAATTCTAATTGTACGAAGCATTTTTTCCAAAGATTTAATTTCTTCTTTACTAAATAACTTCTCAATTTCTTTAAGTGCTTTTTTGATATAACGATCATTTTCTCGATAAAATTCCAAAAATTTACTTGTCACTTTTAGATGATAAGAGCGTTTATCTTCCTGACTGACTGTTTTAATAAGATATTCTTTTTCAACCAACTGATTAATCTTATATGTGGCATTAGGTTGAGAAATGCCCATATATTTTGCATATTCTAAAATTGTAGGTTCACCTAGCATATATATAATATCTAGACTAAATGCCTCTTGCATGGTCAATTCTTTAGAAGCTGCACACATTGAAGCGTAAAAGTTCATTTTAAAAATATTATAAACTGCCTGAAATTCTTGACTCAGCATATAACCTCCTGATAAATACTTAAAATATTTTAAGTATAGTATAAATTATTTTCGTTGAAAGTCAATATGAAATCATAAAACAAATCAAAGCAATGATGATGGCTGCAATAACATCACTGATATGATGCACTCCACTCAGTATTCTTGTTAAACAAATGATGACAGCAATCACTAAAGCAAATACTCCAATATAAAAATTGGCATAAAAACAAACCAAAGCTATAATCATTGCACTGACGCTATGGCGACTTGGAAATGATTCTCCATGTTTATGCCCTCGTAGTGGTTCAATGTTCATGTGTTCATATGGACGAGGACGATTGATGATTTTTCTAAAAACAGTCACAAAGAGAAATGCCAAACATGGTTTCCATATGGCTTCCAAAAAATGCGAATTATGCGTAACCCCTAAATCAATCAGTATACAAGGATATAATGTAAATGTAATATAGGGGCAATATTTTGTTAATATAATGATTAGCTTTTCTAAGGAAGGTTTTTTTCTAATAAAAGCTAACATAGATTGATAAAAACTTTCCAATACAAGATCATCCTTTCCATCATATTATAACGAAAAAGGACGATGAAAACAAATAAAATAAATATTTTAACAAAGAAGTATAGTGATGTTTATAGATTATACAAAATGTATAAACGCATCAATATAAAATAAGTTATGAAAAGATAATTTTTGATATAATGTGAGTGTAGAATGGGTTTTGTGGAGATGATATGTAGTGAAAATAACAGGAACGAAAAGTTATGTACAAGTTGAAGATGATAATGGTCATATCGCAAGATTTGATGGTGAAGTGTGTTTTAATGCATTTTATGCATTGGCTGATTCTATCTGTTGGATTAAACATCAAGGAGAAATCACTGATCAGGATAGAATTCGCTTGATTTATCAAGCAACTCAATATGGTAAAGATCATAATATCAGGATATTTTTCTTTGATGATGATAATCATGTCATGTTTGAAGCGGAGCTTGGTCTTCAAACTGAAGTCTATTGGGCAAAAAACAATCTTATCTTTATAGTTGTTATTTTGTTATCATTGATTTTTTCAATAGTGTTTGTTGCCATATTAAATGTTGTGAGTGCAATATTCCTAGTTTGTTTAAGTATAGGTTCTTTTATTTTTGCAAGTCCCTTTATTATATGGGGGATTTCTATATGTAGATTCCAGATGCTTGCTAGAGGAGATACTATAATGGTAAGACCAGTCATAGGGAAAACTTATACATTTTCTGTAACCGAAATCACAAAAGTTGTTCGAAAAGTCAAAAATGTATATGGATGGGAAGAATGTATTAAGATCATCATTTATATAAAAAAGAAAAAAGTAACACTTTATCGAAGTATGACAGGATTTGAAGATATGGATGCTTATCTTTTACGACATGTTAATAATATTATATCCAAATGAGCATAGATTCTTTATATGGCTTGTGTATAATGACTTGTTTACGGTTTAAAAGTGGTGTCAAATTGGTGTCAAACCTAAGAAAAATAATAATTTCAAGAGTGGAAAATGCTTGCAAATCCTTGATTTAACAAGGAATTAACAAAGACTTTAAAAATATTTAGCACTCTATACTTGACAGTGCCAAAAGAAAGGACTATAATATATACAGAAATAAGGAAAGAGAACAAAAAGAAAAGGCAAACCCTATTTCTCATATCAAACATTGTTCATTCTCTAACAATGCGAAGAATTGTTGACAAGGAGTGATTTATATGTTAATGC
>CALUZM010000062.1 GCA_944325245.1 uncultured Massilimicrobiota sp.
GTGATTTCAGAAACATTAAGAGGACGTATCAATCATCATCAAATTATTTTAGATGAATTAAAAGATATTGATTTTTCACAATACAATAAAGTTTATTTCGTGGCTTGTGGAACAGCTTATCATGCTTCCATGTGTGGAGCGCATATTTTAGAAAAAGTTGCACGCATTCCTGTTTTTACCAATGTCGCAAGTGAATTTAGATATAATGATCCTTTTATTGATGAAAAGACATTAGCTATTTTTGTATCTCAATCTGGTGAAACAGCTGATACTTTAGCGGCTTTACGTTTAGCCAAAGAAAAAAAAGCAACCACAATCGCGATTGCTAATGTATTAGGAAGTACAATTTCTAGAGATGCTCATTATGTCCTATATACATGTGCCGGTCCTGAAATTGCCGTTGCTTCTACAAAAGCTTATACAACTCAATTGGTTCTTTTGATATTATTAGCTTACTATATTGCTCAAAGACTCGAAAGAAATATCCATGATGATGTCATCGAACAATTAGCATCTATTCCTCAATATGTTGAAAACATCTTAAAAGATGAGCCACTCTTTGCAAAATATGCCGAAATGTTAAAAGATCAGCATGATGCTTATTTTATTGGTAGAAACCTAGATTATGCCAGCGTTTTAGAAGGTGCCTTAAAATTAAAAGAGGTTTCTTATGTCCATGCAGATGCCTATGTGGCAGGTGAATTAAAACATGGTCCTATTGCTTTAATTGAAGATGGTTCTATTGTCATTGCTGTTGCAACTCAACCTCATATTGCCGATAAAACAATCAGCAATATCCAAGAAACAATCGCAAGAGGCGCACAAGTCATCTTATTGACAACGCAAGATATTGAAGTGAAAAATGTAGCCAACACTTACTATCTTCCTCATGTTGCTCCAGCACTTCAAACAATATTAGTAGCCATACCATTACAACTGCTTGCTTATTATACGGCATGCCTAAAGGGCTGTGATGTTGATAAACCACGTAATCTTGCTAAATCTGTAACTGTAGAATAAAAAATTGATGGATTTTTTCCATCAATTTTTTATATACCCCTGAATAATCATGACTGACTTTCTTTATCAATATAATACTTCGTATCCTTAAAAACATCTGCTAAAGTGATTTTTTGAAGTTCATTTTCTAACGCATTTTGAACCTGTTGTAGCTTATCATCTAAAACATGATGAATGTTTCTCCCAACTGGACATTGCTGACTGGGATTTTCATGAAAATGGAACAATTCTCCATTTTCAATACACTCTACAGCATGATAAATATCAAGGAATGTGATCTCTTTGGGACTTTTAGCTAAAGATGCACCACCACTTCCTCTTTGAACTTTCACAAGCCCTGCTGCTTTTAATTGCGATAATATATTTCTAATAATCACAGGATTCACATTGACACTCGACGCTAAAAAGTTACTTGTTAATTTTTCTTGATTCTGAAATGTATCAATACATGCAAAAATATGAACTGCAATGGTAAAACGACTTGATATTTGCATTATTTTCACTCCTCTTAGCTCTTCTTTCTATTATAAAAGTTTTATGTTGTAATGTCAACCATTACAATTTAATATCATTTCTTTTATTCACCCTTACTCAACTTTTTATATGATTCATTCTCAAAAATCAATCTTTTATTCTTCACAAGAACTTATGAAATTGATATAATAGTAAACGAGGTGATGAATCGTGGAAAAACGTGAACCAAAAGATTTAACAAATTATGACAAACGTTTTGAAGAAGATCCAAGCTCATTTAATGATTTTCAAGCTATGGATTATGTAAAAGAATTGAAAAATCAAGGTCGTACTGATGATGCGATTGAAGCAGGAAGAACTTTCTTACAAGTTGGAGAAGGATTAAGTGGTTTTATTAATCATTATGGTTATGCACTTTATAATAAATACATTAATGTTGATGACGATAAAATCAAAGAAAAAGAAGATTTATTTTTCTCTATCGTTGATGAAATTGCATCTTTATGCAAACAGGAAAAATACTCTCCTTTAGAAGCTACAATCAATAAAGCAATGAAGTATGTCATGAACCAGAAACCTGTTGATTATCAAAAATTATCAGCACTTTTAGATAAATTAGATGTACAGGAATTAAGTATTGATCCATTTATTAATGCCGCTGGTAAAGAGTATGAATCTAAAAAGGAAAAATGGTATCGATTAAAAGTGAGATGTGCCTATGAATTAGCAGATTATAAAAGTTGTGTAGAATATGCCAATATGGCTTTTACGCAACCTATTAAATGGCATTATAACAATTTAAACTGGGTAAAATACTATCGTGCCTCTTCTCTTGTTCATTTACAAAGATATGAAGAAGCCGAAAATGAATTCTTATCATTAGGAAATAAAATTCCAAATGTAGACTCATTCCAGGTTCTTTATGATTTATATATGAATACAGGTAAAGTGAATGAAGCTTATACAAATCTTGTTTATAAATTCTTTAAATCAGGATATACGCTTGATGAATTGGCATTATATGAAAAGATTTTAGAAATGGTTAAAACTGGTAAAAATCAGGAAGTAATTGATTTAGCTAATGCATTCCTTTATCAATTAAAACAGGAAAATCATAAAGATGTTTCTCAAAACAGTATCAATGAACAATATCAACAAATGGATAGCAGTACATTATATGATCGTTTGTACAATCAATTAATGGAACATTTAGATGAATATATTGAACGTTTTGAAGGGAAAGTTGTTTATTATAATAAAGATAAAGAATTTGGAAGTATCTATCAGGAAGATGATGATAACTTATTCTTTAGGCAATCTGACTATATCTATGATGAAGTTGTAGAAAAACATGATGTTGTTGAATATAGCCTTATGAAAACATATGATTTTAAAAAGCAAAGACCTTCTAGCAAAGCTATTTTATTAAAAACTTTATATGAAGACATTCAATATTAAGCCATGCCTGTCATGGCTTTTTTTGTCACATCTATTTGCATTTTTCATACTCTATACTGAGGTGAAAAAGTGTTATCAATACTTAAAAACATGCCTGTTCTTATTTTTATAGGGGCTATTGTATTTAATTGGCTATCCACCTTGTTAGGTGCCTGTGTTGTTTATTTTACAAACAAAGAAAATAAGCATCTTGTTTCTGTTGCTATAGGGAGTAGCGCTGGTATTATGATTGCTGCATCTTTCTTTTCATTAATCCTGCCAGCCATGGAACAACTAGAAGGTATGAATAAATGGTATCTCATGATTATTCCTGTGGGATTTTTATGCGGTGTTCTTTTTTTAGCTATATGCGACCATCTTCTTCCCCATGAACATATGATATCCGGAGAAATTGAAGGCGTTCATTCGCATTTTTCTAAAAATCAACTCTTTTTACTGGCAATGACATTACACAATATTCCTGAAGGACTCGCTGTTGGTGTTGCCTTTGCCAGTGCGCACCAGCAATTTCTTCCTGCTCTGATTCTCTCTTTAGGCATTGGTATTCAGAATTTTCCTGAAGGGATGGCTATTTCCTTACCCATGTACCAATATGGCAAAAGTCGCTTTGTATCTATGATGTATGGTCAATTTTCTGGTATTGTTGAAATTCCAGCAGCTGTCTTAGGATATCTTTTCGCAGCATCAATTGAAAATCTTTTACCTTTTGCCCTGAGTTTTGCTGCTGGTGCTATGCTTTTTGTTTGTGTTGAGGATATGATTCCAGAAGCCTGTTGTCAGCATCAGATTGATATTGGTGCTATTTCCTGTATGATTGGTTTCATTATCATGATGACATTAGATATTATGTTATCTTAAATTTGATTATTTTTTTGTTATTTTTATAATTTTATTAAAATAATTTGTTGAATTCATATTTTTTTGATTTATTTTTTTAAAAAATATTGACAAAGTTTTTTTGTTTCATTATGATGATTAGTATATAAAACAAAAAGCAATGATGTGACAGAGTAAAAATTTTTGTGGCATTAGAGATATGACGGATGGTGAAAGTCATACGCAAGAAAATTTTGAATACACCACGGAGCTATTATTCTGATAAGGAATAATCGGGGTCATAACGTTATTTATGAAAAGTTATTCAACTTACAAAGGTTATAATCGTGAGATTATAATAAATTGAGGTGGTATCGCGTTAACTCGCCCTCTTGGGTTGAGTTTTTTTGTTTTATAAATCATAAAAATGAGGAGGAATTGGTATTATGAAAAAATTATCTGTATTATTACTTGCGATGGGTTTACTGTTAAGTGGATGTGCCAGCAACAGCACTGAAGCCAAAGAATTATCGGAAGTCAAAATTGGGGCTATTCAATTTGCTCAACATCCAGCTTTAGATAAAGCCTATGAAGGTTTCAAAGATACTTTACTTGATGCTGGTGTTAAAGAAGAAAACATTGATTTTCAAAATGCAAGTGGAGATCCTTCTAACTGTCAGACAATTGCTGAAAAATTCGTGAATGATGGTGATGATCTCATTTATGCAATTGCTACTGATGCATTACAGGCAGCTGCCAATAAAACAACAGATATTCCTATTGTTGGCGCAGCAGTGACTGATTTTGAAACAGCCGGTGTTGTTGAATCTAATGATAAACCTGGGACAAATGTCACTGGAGCAAGTGATTTAAATCCAATCCAGGAACAATTACAGCTTTTACAAAAATTAGTTCCTGATGCACAAAATATTGCTATTTTCTATTGCAGTGATGAAGCAAACTCAGTATATCAGGGAGAAATCGCTTTAGAAGCAGCTAAAGATTTAGGATTGAATGCTGAAATCGTCACAGTCTCTAATGATTCCAGTGCAATTCAACAGGTTGCTCAATCTATGATTGGAAAATATGATGCTGTGTATATTCCTACTGACAACTTATTAGCTTCTAATATGGCAACTGTCGCTCAAGTGACAAATGAAAATCAGTTACCAGTTATTGTTGGTGAAGAAAGCATGTGTGAAAATGGTGGTTTAGCAACTTTGAGTCTTGATTACTATACAGTTGGTCAAAATGCTGGAAAACAGGCATTAGCTATTTTAAATGGGGAAGCTAAAGTTGAAGAAACACCTATTACATTTGTTAAAGGTGAAGACTGTGAATACTTTGTTAATCAAAAAGTGGCTTCTCAATTAGGTATTGAAATTCCTGATGATTTAAATGCAACAATGATTGGAGAATAATTATGAGTATACTTTTATCATTACAAGGAGCTATTGGTCAAGGTATTCTTTGGGGTATCATGGCTCTAGGAATATATCTGACATTTCGTATTTTAGATATTGCCGATTTGTCTGTTGATGGAAGCTTTGCGACAGGAGGTGCAGTCTGTGCAGTCGCTTTAATATCAGGCATTCATCCTCTTATCGCGATTGTTTTGGCAACTCTTTCTGGATTTGCTGCTGGTTTTATAACAGGATTTTTGCATACCAAATGTAAAATGCCTGCAATTTTAGCAGGAATCTTAACACAGTTAGCACTTTATTCTATTAACCTTAGAATTATGGGAAAAAGCAATATTCCATTGCTTCAATCTTCCACTTTATTTAAAGATTTATCTCAAGTCATTCCACTCACATCACAATGGATTACTATTTTGATAGGAATTGTATTCAGCCTGATTGTTGTTATTGGTATTTATTGGTTTTTAGGAACTGAATTTGGTTCATGTTTAAGAGCCACTGGTAATAATGAAAATATGGTCAGAGCCAATGGTGTGAATACGGATACCATGAAACTTTTTGGTCTTATGTTAAGTAATGGTTTGGTTGCTATGAGTGGTGCTTTGGTTACACAACAACAAAGTGTTGCTGATGTCAAAATGGGAACAGGAGCTATTGTCATTGGATTAGCATCTATTGTTATTGGTGAAGTTATTTTCGGCAAAAAAGCTGGCTTTAAACTTCGTTTAACTTCTATTATTGTTGGTTCTATCATCTATCGTATGATAGTAGCCATTGTTTTACAGATGGGATTAAATACTGATGATTTAAAACTCTTAACTGCCCTGATTGTAGCAATTGCATTAACTGTCCCTGTGATGATCAATAAAAAGAAGCGTCTGACAATGTATAAAAAGTTGACTGGAAAGGAAATGGAAAATCATGCTTAAGTTAGAAAAGGTCTCTAAATCTTTCCATATTGGAACACCAAATGAAAAATGTGTCATTAAGAATTTAGATTTAGAATTAGAACAGGGAGATTTTGTCACAGTTATTGGTGGGAATGGTGCTGGAAAAAGTACTTTATTAAATCTGATTGCGGGTGTTTATCCATTAGATTGTGGTATTATTACACTTGATCATCAGGATATATCTCTTGCCCCTGAATACAAACGTGCTCAAATGATTGGACGTGTATTTCAAGACCCTATGATGGGGACTGCGGCTGATATGCAAATCATTGAAAATTTAGCAATGGCTGCTCGTCGTGGTCAAAAAAGAACATTGCGTTGGGGTGTTACCAAAAAAGAGCAAGAAGAGTATTATGAAGCTGTAAAATCACTTGGTCTAGGCTTAGAAGAACGTCTCACAACCAAAGTTGGTTTACTATCTGGTGGTCAACGTCAAGCCCTTACCCTACTGATGGCTACATTGAATAAGCCTCAATTATTATTACTTGATGAACATACAGCTGCATTAGACCCAGCTACCAGTACAAAAGTATTAAAATTAACAAACGAGATTGTCACACAACAACAATTAACCGCAATGATGGTCACTCATAATATGAGAGATGCAATTGATATTGGAAATCGATTAATTATGATGTATGATGGTCATATTATTTTTGATGTGAAAGGTGAAGCAAAGAAACAATTGACAGTCAATGACTTATTAAAGAAATTTGAAGAAGCCATTGGTGAAGAATTCGTTAATGATAGAATGTTATTAGGCTAGATTTCTAGCCTTTTTTTATAATAAAGAAACGCTCTTTTTCAACAACACAGTAAAAAACCTCATGATAATCAGAGATACCTGCTTCTTTTAATTTTTTCATCAGCCATGCTTCATCACGATTTATTAACTGTAATAATTTATAATTGATTTCTCCATCACTAATGATTGCATCTGGTGCCTTAACCTGACTTTTCTTCTTTTCGATAACGGATAACTGACCATCCGTTTCTAAAACTGCAAAATCAACTTCTGATAAGGACCCTATCCCCTGCTCCCTTAGATGATGTGAAAGATCATCTACACTGTATTTTAAAGAAGCCATTTTCTTTTGATTCAGTTTTCCTTGAAAAACAATAAATGTAGGATGTCCCTCAACCATTTTTTTAAAGAAAGGACTTTTTAAAGAAATAAGTGTAAAAAGTTTATCCATCAGTACAATGACAACGACGGCAATTCCTGCCTGCATAAAGTTCACCTGTTCATTACCAATAGATATTGTCATTAACTCACTGATAATCAAAAAGACAATCAAATCCGAAACACTTAATTTACTCATCTCTTTTTTACCTAGAAAGCGAATCATACAGACCAGTAAAAGATAGGTCCCTAAACTTTCCATAAAAATCTCAATGTATTTCATAAAAATGACTCCTTTGCATAAAGTATATTAGGAGGAAACTATGAAAAAAACAATACAGACTTATTTTTATACATGTCT
This sequence comes from uncultured Massilimicrobiota sp., assembly GCA_944325245.1. Taxonomy (GTDB): domain Bacteria; phylum Bacillota_I; class Bacilli_A; order Erysipelotrichales; family Coprobacillaceae; genus Allocoprobacillus. The sequence goes on from CALUZM010000062.1 coordinate 7,624, forward strand.
CATCTTCTTTATTCCCTTTTTACTCATTTCAATTATTCTTTCCATTTTTTCATACTTCATGCAAATTAATCAATTTTTTATCCAAATCATCATTCAAATACTTTCGTATTTCTTTTTAACGATGGCTGCACTTTATTTGACATCCCATCTTCCCCAGCATCGTCTTTTCCACTGTATCTGCTTTGCCATCCTTTATTTATTGATCAGTACTCTTATCCATTTAGGTCAAATTCAATATATACATCTCATTTTAAAACCTGCACTTTTCATTTTCATTGGTGCCATCAAAGAATTACGAACACGTATGATTGCATAAAAAAGGGGCTTTTATCCAAAGTCCCTTTAAAATAATAGTAAACATGAGAAAAATATAGCAACAACAATCAATATGACATATGGCACACGTACCAGACAGGCCAATGATGTATTCTTTTTTAAATCATTAATCATTGAATCTTCCATAACCCCTACAAATAATGTTGCGGCTGCAACATTAAAGAAATTAAGAGGACCTAAATAGAGTTCCAAAGTACTCATAGGAAGAATAAAAGCATAAATACAATCGACAACAACAACGATGATCAGAAAGAGAATCCATAATGTCATCACTGTTTTATTGAACTTACGACTTTCCTGCATAATATCACCACCTATTCCTTGATGTCATTATTATATACTATTTTTATAGAAATAACAAATATTGAAAACATGTTCAAAATATTTATTGGACTTTTTTATAAATTAAACTATAATAAAATAGAGTATGAATTCAATTTCAAGAGGGGGTAAAATTGATGATACATATGGTTTTATGCTGTGCTGCAGCAATGTCTACAAGTTTGTTAGTTGAAAAAATTAAAAAAGAAGCTGAAAATCAGGGAATCGCTATTGATATAGGTGCCTCAGGTGTCCATGAAGTTTTTCATGAAGCTCAAGATGCTGATATTGTCTTATTGGCACCTCAGGTTAAATATATAAAAAAGCAGTTAGAAAGAAATCTTCATGATGTTCCAGTAATGGAAATTTCGATGCGTGATTATGGGACAATGAATGGTAAGAATGTCTTTAATGATGCTTTAGAAGTTATTCATCAAAGAAAAGAGACACAAGAAAAGAAAGGATCATAAAAGTATTGATAGTATGCGAGGAGTGCATGTTTCATGCACTCCTCTTTTTATACAAATATTCTTTTTTCTAAGAAAAAAGATGGTCATTAAGGCCATCTATACATTATATTCAATCTTTAAAATTTTAACTTCATAAGGTTCTGCAACCCCGACAGAGACAATCTCATTCACACCATGATCAAGAATTGCTTTCGCTAATGGTGATTCGTTTGAGATTTTTCCATTTAAAGGATCTGTTTCAAAAGTCCCTACAATTGTAAATGTTTCTTCTTCAGCGTCAGGTTCAGATAAGTCTAAAATTGTAACAGTTGCTCCTGGTTTCGCAACAGTACTATCTAATTGTGACTCATCGATAATTTGCACATGTAATAGCATCTGATCAATTTCTTTGATTCTAGCTTCAATATGTGCCTGTTTATCTCTAGCTGCATCATAGTCAGCGTTTTCTGACAAGTCACCTTGAGAACGTGCTAATTGCAATTCTTCAATAACCTTTGGTCTTTCAACATTAATTAACTGTTCTTTTTCCTGTTTTAACTTTTCTACCCCACTTTGGGTTAATAAAACTGCATCATGATCCATATTTATCCACCTCGCGAACTATACTATAACATAAATACTATAAAATTACTAGCTTTTTTCTTTTTCATCAATAATACTTTTCATTTTTGTAATCAATAAATCTACTGCTACCTGATTATGTCCCCCTTCTGGAATAATCAGATGTGCAAACTTTTTAGAAGGTTCTATAAACTGCTCGTGCATTGGTCTTACAGTCTCTAAATATTGTGAACATATAGAATCAAGACTTCTTCCTCTTTCTTCCATATCTCTTTTCAAACGTCTGATAAAGCGAATATCACTATCCGTATCAACATAAATCAAAATATCACATAACTCTCTGACACGCTGTTCAGCTAAGACAAAGATACCTTCTAAAATAATAATATCTCTTCCTTCAATGACTTCTGTTTTTTGACTACGTGTATGTAAAGTATAATCATAAATAGGCTTTTCTATTCTTTCACCATTTTTTAATTTCTGCAATTGTTCAACTAACAAATCAGTATCAAATGCTAGAGGATGATCATAATTTGTCTCCACACGTTTTTCATAACTCAAATGACTTTGATCTTTATAATAATCATCCTGTTTAACTATTTTGACTTTATGATTACCCTGAAAATAGTCATAAAGCTGTTTGGCTAATGATGTTTTCCCTGATGCACTGCCTCCAGCAATGCCAATAATAACAGTCTGTTGTTTCATGATTGTTTGACCTTTCTGCCCATATCATTAGGTAAAACTTTTTCAGGGATTTCAACATAAAGCAGTTCCATTGGATGATTAGCCACTTCAATCCTTTCTTTATCTTCATTCAAGAGTTTTTCTACTTTAAAAACAAGATTTTCATGATGAGGTGAAAAGACTTCTATCTGATCGCCTACTTTAAAATAATTTCTTTGTTCTATTTGAGCTAGATGTGTTTTCTCATCATAATCCATGATACGCATCACAAATTCCTGAGTCGGATGTTCATCACGTAAATTAAACAGTTGTTCATCCTGCGTTGGATGGTCATAGAAGAAACCATGACAAAAAGCTCTATTAGCTGCTTTTTGCAGTTCCTTTTCATAATAGTCATTCTGCTTAAAAGCATCTGGATCTTCACAGTAACTATCTATAAGCTTACGATATGCCGAAACGACAGTTGCGATATAATGCACAGATTTCATTCTTCCTTCAATCTTGAATGAATCTACACCTAATTCAATGAGTTCACCAATATGATGAACCAAAGACATATCTTTGCTGGACATACTAAATGGCATATCATCTTCCTGATTCACCAATTCTCTATCCTGATACAAATCATAATACCAGCGACAAGATTGAGAACATCCACCACGATTGGCATCACGTCGACTTAAATAATTCGATAACATACATCTTCCCGAATAATGAATACACATCGCGCCATGAATGAAATATTCAATATCAACATCTACTTGATTCATAATTGCCTTTAAATCATCATATGTAACTTCTCTTCCAAGCACAACACGATCCATGCCCATATCCTGATAAAAAGAAATAGCCTGCGAATTAAGAGTCGACAGTTGTGTAGAGACATGAACTTCTAAATTCAAATTCATGGATTTTGCTAAAAACATGATATAAGGGTCAGCTACAATAATAGCAGTCACACCAATCTCATCTAATTGTTTAAGATACTCCTGAATCCCTTTTAAATTATCCTGATGCAAAATAATATTACATGTGACATGAATATGGGCACCATATTCTTTCGCAAATGCAACACCTTCTTGAATATCTTCCAAAGAAAAATTAGAAGCCTGTGAACGCAACGAAAACTCTTTTCCACCCACAAAAACAGCATCAGCTCCATACATAATCGCTACTTTTAATTTTTCCAGATTTCCTGCTGGTGCCAACAGTTCAGGTTTTTTTATGATTTGTCTTTTCCCATTAATGATTTGACTGACTTTTCTCATGATCCATCTTCCTTACATCTTCTAATTTATAAACTGTCTGATCAAATAAAAAACCACGATGAAGAGGTGTTTTTAATTGATAAAGTAAATTCATATATGATTTCACATCTCTATCATATGTATTGTTTTGAAAACTCTTTAGAGCATCACTATATAAAGAAGCCACTTCCACTGCTTCATTTTCATCCATCATCAATGTTTCAATATATAAATATTCAAAATCATGAATCTGATTCAACAAATCCAGCATATATAATCTTTCCTGTGAGAAAATATGTGTCCCTCGTTGATCCTCATAGATATGAAAAATATCTTCTGAATTGCGAGCTTGAATTGTTAAACGTGTCTGACTTGTTAAATCAAACTGTAAATGCGATGCCTGCTGATAGTTTGTTAATAGAGCACGCTTGCTAGCTGCTATGTATTCAACCCCGTGAACCTGTAACATTAATGGCATATCTGTCTGTTGAAGAATCTGTAACTGTTCTTCTAATGGAATGACACGTGCCAGTTGAGCACTTGTTACTCCCTGCTGTTTTAAAACCTTTAATGTCATAGCATTGGTATTTAATGTTTCAGGAGCATACATCATATCTAAAGAATAACTATTCTTTTTCACAATCTGCAAAACACCAAAATCTTGAAACAATAAACCTTTGATTCCTATTTTGACAAGCTTATCTATATAATATTGCACATCTTTGATTTCATGTTCATCATATAAAGCATTCATAGCGACATAAAATGAACATTGCGGATATTGTTCAATCATCTGAGACATCTCTTCTAATGAAAAATTATAAGGTGCATAAAAAGAATAATGTCCGCCTAAAACAAATGTATCAATACCCATGGAAACATAATCATAAAGACGCTCTTTTTTATTTAATGATAATATTAATTTCATTGTTTGTCCTTTCTTGTGATCACACAGATGCCATCACCAACTGCATAATAATGAACATCATAATCAGCATTTTGAAAAATCCAATCTTTAAATCTTTTGATTTTTTTCACTAACTGTTTAGTATTTCTATTTTGAATATGATCAATATCAAAAATCATACCATGAAAATCTAAATTATCAACAATAATGATTCCTTTTTCTTTTACAAATGGCACATATTTCTCAAAAAATTTCTGATATTGTGCTTTTGCGGCATCAATAAATAAACAATCATAAGGTGCACATTGTAACTTTTGGCAATCAAAAGTTAAAGCATTATCATGATGAATCACAATTCTTTGATCTAATTGTCTTTCCTGAATATGTTGAACAGCTTCTTGATAACGTTGTTCATCCAATTCGATCGTTTCCACCATCAAATCACCAACATGTGTGACCATCATCATCGCTGAATATCCAATCGCTGAACCAATCTCCAAACATGATGATGCTTGAATGGTTTTTAACTGCTCAATCAAAAAGAGGATTCCCTCTTTTTGCATAACAGGTATATGACGATTCAATGCATCTTTTTCTAATTCCTCTAATGTCATCATCTTAATACCACTTATTCTCCTCTACAACTTTTTGATGTTCTTCATAGGTACGACTATAAATCACTGTTCCATCTTCTTTAGCAAAGAAATAATAATAGTCATGGTGTTCATAATTCAAACAAGATTCAATAGTCACCTTCGAAACAGTACTAATCGGTCCCACTGGTAACCCTGTATACTTATATGTATTATAACGTGAATCAATTTGCGTATGTGCAACTGAAACATCAACACCCGTTCTTTGCCATGCATAATTCACTGTAATATCACTTTGCAGTAACATATCTTTATTCAAACGGTTCATAAAAACACCGGCAATTTTTGGACGATCTTCATCAAATAAAGATTCTCTTTCAACAATTGATGCAAAGGTTAAAAACTGGTGTGGTGTCCATCCCATCTTTTCAATATCATCTTGATAAGCAGACAATTGCTGATCCATCATATCTAAAGCTAATTTCGTCATACTTTTTAAATCTGGTTCTAGTTCTGTAATATAGTATGTTTCCGGATAAAGATATCCTTCTAATGGATAAAGAATATCAGCATCTAATATACTCTCATCAATGAACCAGTATTCATCAATTAATGATTGTAAATAGTCCTGATTATCCCATTGTTTGATGACTTCATCTGCTGATATATTTAATATGTCAGCAAATGATTGTGCAACTTCTGGAATTGTTGTTCCTTCTTTAATTGTTAATCTGGATAAAACAATATATTGAACATCAGGATTTTCAAATATGGAGAAAATATCAGACAATGACATATTTTTATTTAAAATATATGTATTGGCCTGTAAATGATCAAAATGATTCAGTTTTAAAAAAATTTCTCCACATAATTTATTATTAACCAATCCAGCTTCATCCAATGTATCAAGCATTTGTGAAGCTGTTGAACCACTTTCAATCGTCACAATGACTTCTTCATCTTTTGAAGAAACAGCAGAAATGCCATGATTATAAAAAATAATAATTCCTATAATACAGGCAATAATCACTCCGCCTATTATATAAATAATTTTTTTATTCTTCATAAAATATCCTCCATCTTCTACTTATTATAGGTTATTTTACAAGAATTATCAATATTCGCCATTTTTTTATCATTTTCATGAAAAAAAGAGCTTAATAAGCTCTTAAATTCCCCTTCCTTCAATCAGACAAACAGGTTCCCCAATCATATAACTGAAATGTGTTTCAAATAAAACACCTTTAGATTCTCCACGTTTAATTTCAAATGATTCAATAGAACCACCTTTTTGTGAAGCAACAACAACAAATCTATTATCAACAATAATCATTTGAACTGGTTTTTCATCTGTATCTGTGACATCTACTTTTGTCAGCATTCCTGATGGTATATCAACTTCAAAAGTTGTAACTGAATCATGACCACAGTTAGATACCAAAAGATAATCTCCACTATCATTCATAAGAATATCTCCACCTGTATTTGTTCCAACATATTCATCTGTTGGATATGTGACAATTTCCTGAATGAGAGTCATATGTCCATCCTGATAACGATACACATTGACCATACTTGTCAATTCATTTAAGACGTAAGCATATTGTCCATCAGGTGAAAAAATAATCTTCTTTGGCCCTGAACCAGGTTTTACATGGAATGATAATTCATCATTGCGTGATAATCTACCTTTTTCATTATTATCATAGAAAACAATCTCATCTGTTCCTAAGTCACAGACAACCATCCATTTTCCATCCGGTGTCTGATCAATAAAACAAGGATGTGCCTCGCTTTGACGTTTTGGATCAGGTCCATGACCAACATGTTTAATCGTTTGAACAACTTTGACAATCTTCTGTTTCAAAATTGGCACCACAACAACTTCACTGTTATAATAATCAACAGCATAAGCATA
>CALUZM010000063.1 GCA_944325245.1 uncultured Massilimicrobiota sp.
GTCATATTCTGTTAGGCAAACATGCATTTTTTTAAATTGTTTGTCTATAAAAGTTATTAGAATAAACATTTCATTTTCATCATCCCATATCCACATACCTTTTTTTAGTTCTTCAAATTTGTATGGTTGTGGATTAAATACGTATTGAATCAAAACATCAATTATATCTACATATTTGTCTAAATCTTCACCTGTTATGCAATCAGTTCCAAAAGTGTTATCCCATAATTTACTTAATGCAGTTTCACATTCTTTTTTAGTCATAATCAAACCCACTCCTTTTCACAGTCTTGACATTTAAATACATCTACTTTATGCACAGGGTCATAAAACTCATATTTCATTATTCCGCCACAATCAGGGCAATGAATTTCAAACATTTTTCTTATTTCACTTATTTTATACTTAAGTTTATTCAACATCTTCATCACTCCAATCCTCACATAGTAAATTTCCAATTGGGTTATATTCATCAAATTTCAAATCATCAGTAACATCGCACAATGCACACCCATCTTCTATCCAAAGCAAATGTGAACAGTTCAAACAACATCCATCATTTATTTTCTCATTAACCATAATTTCTTAACCTTTCTTAACTTCAAACAGTTCGCCATTCTCACTCAAGCATATGATCAATCGCTCATGTTCATCATAATGTCTTATCACATGTATCTCATTGACCTGTGTGTCGTCTGCATAGGCCACTTTGTTCAATGCATCCAAAACAACCTTAATGACATTATCTACATCAGGTTTCTTTTTTGGCTTAAAAGCATTGCTCAGCTTCAAAGCCTTGTTTTTCTTTGTATCACTCTTGTTTGGAGAAAAGCACACATACATGCTCATTCGTATGCTTTTGTCTGAGATGTAACTTGTGTGCTTTAGGTAACTGTTTTTAATTAGTCTTTCATATTCAACAGTTTTCTTATCTGTATAGGCAATACCCATTCTTGTGAATCTTGGTCTTCCCTTTCCACGGACACCTGGAACTTCAAATATGAGTCCACTCTCAGGCCATTGGGTCGACATATTCCTCGTCCTCGAATTCTTCAGGAGGTTCTTCAGATGACTCTTGTCGATTTTCCACATATGCTTCAATCTTCATCTGTGAGCTATCATTTTCATCTGGAACGACAGCAGCGGCAGTGAATATCAGGGAAATCTTAGAAAGATCATCTTCTGTTTCAAATCTCAAATAATCATATCCGTTATGAACATTGAATTGATCAAATATCTTAAGATACCCGACATCATCATCACTGATCCATTTCCCTGTTATGGATGCTATTTTTGCTATCTTCTTAGTGTAATGCTTATCCATTTCATCAACCCAGCTAATCCCCATTCTGGCATCTACATAGCTGACAATATTGCCTCTTGTTCTGGCATTACTGAGTGCATCACCATCCACTTTATCAAGCACAAACGATTTGTTGGGTAGCTGTTTCAACTGATAAAGGCATTCATCAAAGTCATATGCATCAATAAGTCTATCTATGTTTTCCATTGATTCATATACACCACAATAACCAGGTGCGTAAAAATATAATTTATCAGACAGTCCTGCAACATATGTTTTTTCATCTGTCTTTCCAAAGATCTTGTTAACACAATCAAGAAACTTATATAGCTGTCTTTCTTCTCTTGTTATTTTCATCATCACTTCTATCCTTTCAGTACGTCTTTTAATTTTTTATTCAATGATTTCATGAGCTTATATGGAAAATCATTTGACTCAAGATATTCAAAGTAAGCTTTAGTTTGTGAAAATCCATTCATCCCACTGAATGTCGAATGGGAATATGGTGTAAATATGATTCTTTCCAGTGCTCCAACAATGTCTTTGTCATTAATCTTGCGTTCAGCGTTTCCAATGCACATCTTATTGCCAGAAAGTTCATTTGGCATTGGATATTCATAGAGTTCCGTTTCTTCAGCTTTATACTCCTTGTAGGCATAGCACTCTATGCTTCCAACTCTTTCGTGAGTAAAATAAACAATGTATATGGCATTTGGAAAATTGATATTGTATACAAGCATCTTGCCACTGCTGTTTTCGGCATAATTGACGATTCTTTTCTTTCCTTCCTGCTTGATGACTGCATAATGTTCATCAATCGCAATGAGCTGCTGGTTCAATAGAACTATATTTTTTGTTGGAGCAATATCTTCAGCTTTCCTTTCAAACGATTTTCTGATGATCTTGCAGAATTCCTGAATGTCAATCTTCTTGAACAGTGGTTCATTTCTACCATTCTCCTTGAGTGCAATTTCTACTGCATTGCTTTCTGAATTGATTCGTGCAATCAATTCCATCATAGAATCACCTCGCCATCTGGTGCTGCATGGCATTCCATGATTCTAGAAAACAAATAACTGTTATAGTCATTTTCGTGTGAATAGCAATAAAAGTGTTCATTCATGTTGGCCAATGCCCTCTTGAATGACAGACTTTCATGGTTGGTATCAGTGATTCCAAATATTGAAATTAGCGCCTTTACACCATCATATACTGTATCCATATCAAAAAAGCCATTATACCCAACTGCTTCAATATTGTAATTTTCAGCGAATACAAATTCCCCATTGACCATGTAATACTTCAGCTCATTGAACATATCTCTTACACATGGATTTTGAACATATGCTCTTCTTAGTTTTCTGGCGTATGATTTATTTTCCAACTTAATATATGAAACAAGTATTCTTTCCATTTCAGCATCATATCCATCAATGTGTCCAGGATGGTCTGGATCCTCGAAATCTCTCAAGCATCCATAGACAAAATTGTTGAGATATTTATCTATCTTTCTGTTGTAATTATATGGCTTGTAATTATCTATGCGATAGCGTTCTGTATCAATATGACTGCCATCATCGAGTGCTATAGCAAAATCATAATCTTCACATATCACATCAAAATGCATTGTATGCATAACGCATGATAGAATCATCGTAACAAGAACATTGTCATACCTCATATTAAGAGCATCAGCCAGATGCATATCATTCAGATAGTTTCCTTCACAGAATCTATATTGATATACATCTAAGAATTGCTCTATATCGCTATGAATTGCTACTTCTATCTGATTCTTTATTTCATCATCGACAGTAAAACAATGAATGAATCGAAGAAAACAGGTCAGCTCATCGTCTTCCATTGCATCAAAATTATAACCATCATCAGTCTGAGTAAAATACTGAACCAAATCGCTCAACACGATGAACACCACCTTTCAACTGTCTCGTCAGCAATGCATTGCAATGTTCCAGAAGATAGTTGGCCATCTTGTTATTCGTAACAAGAAACTGCACATTTCCCTTTGATGCCTGTACTTCGCATGATTCATCAAGAGGATGTATATCATCTTCCAGCTTGTACGTCTTGCTTCTCAATGCTCCATAAATCTTTCCATCTCGAGAATATCTATAGGCAATGAAGATATTTCCTTCATACTCTCCATTGGCCGAATCCAGATAATAGCATCTTTCAAGATTTTCAAACGTATATTCGAGTATCTTTCGAGTGGCATCATTATCAACGCAGCCAATAAGAACTGGTGTGTAGAGATAATTGTTATTGCAGTATTCAAGAATCTCATCCTTTGTCAGATAAAGTCCTATAGCTTCACAATGTGTATCATAGAAGGTGTTGATCTTTGCAGACAACGCAATCGACTTATACTCGCCTATATCCTGCTCCTGATAGGACTGGCGCTTCATGTTCTTTCTTTCGACACGGTCACCATCTACAAGTAGCATCTTGTGGTCAGTATTGATAAGAAGCTTAGGGAGGTCTCTTGCAAGAAGAGAACCAGTTCCACCAACTCCAACGATAATGAATACATATCTTTCCCCCATACGATTCATCACCCCTTTTTGTATTGCTTTGCAGTCGCAACAAGCGTATTATCATCTTCAAACATCTTGTATGTCATTTCACCAGCGAATTCATAGTGACGATGATCAAGCATGATCTGACTAATCTGCTTGTCTGTATATGTTTTTCCATCCTCAAATCCATAGTTGGAAACATCTACAATATGGCCTTCAGTGTAAAGACTAAACGGATAGACATATCCATTTTCTGTAGTAGGTGTTTTAGCTTTGTTTGAATTGCTCGTCTTAGAATAAATCTTTTTGTCCTGTTTTTGAGCTACAGGCTTCGCCTCAGCAACGTTTTCCTCTTTTTTGACCTGTTTATCATCTTTTGTGTTTTTCTGCTCCTGCTGCATCATTTTAATAAAATCAATTGCCATTTTCATTTCCCCTTTCTTTTTCCTTTAGCTTCATAGCAAAGTATTCTGTTCTTTTTCTTTTCTCAAATTCATCTCGGTCAGACTGGTTTATATAAATCGCTTCTGCAAATGGTGCATACAATCTTGTGTTTTGTTCATGGCATAGCATAATGTCTTCCCTGCTTGGATTTCCTCTCAGTATCTCAATCAGCTTCATTGCTTCATCTTTTGTCTTGAACTTGAATGGTATCAGCTGATCATGAAAACGAACATGAATGATTATGCAATCCTTTCTGACCATCCTTTCGACCGTAAATGACTTTTCAGCTTCTTCGAGTATTTCATGAATGGATGGAACATACTTGCTCTTTTTGACCAACCTCTTGATGGATGATAAGACTTCATTCTTTGAATATTCATCAAACATCATCTGCCATGTAGCAATCGTTTCATCACTGTCATCAATCTTTCTCCCTTGATAGACAATCTTCATGAAATTTAGAATTTCCAAAATTTCAGTTTTTTCCAAAATCCTAACATCCCCCTGATAAAAGAAAACAGTCTGGTCTGCTGTTAACTTTTTTTAGCTTCCCACTATATAACATAGTAAGCAAACACACAGCAGCACTGCTTTCTTTATTTTCTTTTTTTCTTTTATTTCTTTAATAAAGATAGACTGTACTCCTCGCGAACACTTATCGTACTCGTTGCGAACAGTAATCGTACTCCTCGCGAACACTTATCGTACTCGTTGCGAACAGTTGTCTTTCTCATTTCCGCCTAAAATTGTCTGATAAAGATCATATTTCAGTACCCTTATTGTTGTTATTTTTCCGCTTACAGAGTAATCAATGGCTCCATCATCTTTTAGGATTTTCAGACATTCATACAGTTTCGTTCGACCTATTTTTAAGATTTTAGTCATCTCTGTTTTTGTTGTTTCAAAGGTCCCCGAACGAAATTTTGCGATTGTATTGTCCTCCTTGACATACTCACAATGCAGGAGGCAAAATATGAAAACCTGAAGCACATGTGGATCTCTGAAATACTTCCAATCTTCAATTTTTCGATAGAGCTTTACGTATCCTTTCTTATCCTCCTGCATAACGAATTAACCTTCTATAAGAGCACAGCGTTCAATTAAATCATTGATTATGTACATCTCACCATGCTCTAAAAATTTAAAAATAGAATACATAGAACTAGGCTGAAGATATTGATCTTCTAATCCACATAACACAATATCTTCATTGGATTTATTTTTGTATATTTTTTCAACACCTATTTCTTTCCAGTAATTTAACAACTCCCATTCCAGAGGGCTGACATATATTCTCTCTGGCACTTCCTCCAAGAGCTCCTCTTTTGTAAAAGGAAGATTTACATTTTTATCTATATTTTTAATGGTAATGACTATTTCTTGCGATGGTTCTTCACCGATTCTTCTCACTTCAAAAGTAGATATATCTGTTTCGTTTTCTATCAATAACTTCGTTACAACATTCATATTGCTTCCTCCTATGCCATTGGATCATCATCTAGTGATTCCATAACAGGTTCTTTTGCAAACTGACTAACATCGATTGTTGGAGCAACATTTTCTTCAATCTGATTTGTTTCTTCAGGAGTTACTGTTTCGTTATCAATGACATCTGGATTATCAACATATGATGGCTGTAATTCTTCATTGATGATAGCCTGATCAGCTTCAATAGCCTTTTGCATTTCCGTTGACAATAAAGCGTGTTTAGATAATAGTTGTCTTAACATTGTCTTTTTGGCCATCTCATCAAAGTTCTTGTACCAGAAAGAAGAATATTTCCATAATTCGTTCTGTGGAATTTTACCTGCCTGAAGTTCTTCTAACTTCTTCGCGCTAAATGCCTGGGAATACTCATCTGCATGTTTGATCATCTTTTCCTTAGACCAATACAAACGTTTGATATATCCATTCTTCATTTCAAAATAAGCCATATAGCCAACTACAGGGAGATTTTCTCTTACGGCATCATCATCTACAAATTCAAACTCCGGTTTACCAGTAAGACGATTTCGTCCCTTGTATTCTCCTTCGCGAATTTCAATTGCATCAATGTCGATATATTCACCTGTTCTAATGGCCAACTGAAGATAGCCTTTATAACCAATCTGGAACTGCGCTTCCTTGCAGCCTTTCTTTTTATTATTAAAAGGAACCATATAGAAATATCCCAATTGAGGGCTTGGCTTAAGATGTAAGCTTTGCCCCAATAATGCTGCACTGATGATTGATTGTGAGTCACATTCAGCAAGTGTTGGATTGTTATTGACTGCACCTGTAATGGATGTAATGAACTCCTGTGCATCTGTTCTACCAACCATCTGATAGATCTTTGTTCGCATGATATTTGATTGAATAAGATTATTAAATGCCTTTATTCCATTTTTAGGTGCACTCTTTGCTTTTGTTAAATTATTCTGTACCATTTTCTTTTCCTCCTATTTTCTTTCATATTTGAAGTCCTTAAACATCATTGATAATAATTTTAAAATATTGCTGAAGGTCTTGATTGCTCCAAATGACCCACTGAAATAATATGTATATTCATATGTCTTTCCTTCAAATTTCTCTGGTGTTGAAGCAATTTGAGCAAGAATCTGATGATCATTACCTTTTGCCAATACTTCACCAGTCTTTTCATCTGTTAATACTGTAATGTTTGATTGTTTATTTTGCTCCTGTAAAGTGTTTTTAACATTTTCGGTATTTTGCTCATGGTTTTGCATTTGTTGCTTAGAAACGATTTCCTGAGCCTTTTTATCAGCTTCCTTTTGCACTGCATTCTTGATCATTTCAACATCACGATTGATTCTTTGCTGAACATCAGGCATGGAAGTTCCTTTTTTATACAATTCAACATACGTATCTACATTCAATTGAGCATCCAACCCATGTGCAATAGACAACTGAGTCACCGTTGATTTAATTGTTTCAATATCTTTCTGTTTCTGATTATAGAGTTCAACGATTCGATTTAATTCAGCGTTGATTTCATCTGTTGTCTTTTTAGTTAGATTTCCAGTTTTGGTAAACGCAGATGCATTCGTCCATGATGGCTTGAAAGTAAAATCCTTTCGCGTATCATCGTCAAGCATTTCTTGCTTGATCAGCATATCCAATGTTGGATTGATGGTTGTTTCCATCATCTTTTGTTTCAATGCCTCTTTTTCCTTTGCTTCAAATCCTTTGATTTCACTATCCAATGGACCAACAACATCATCAATGGCTTTGATAATATCTGTCATGGCATCATAAACTTCATTAATTTCTTTCAAAGCTTCATTTTTAATGTTCTTTCTATTTTCAGTGATGATTTTCTTCTTATTATTCAAGTCTGCACGTGTATCTGTTAACTCTTTGAAATTATCCTGTGTAACAACAATGTTTTTGTATTTGTTGATTGCGTTAATGACTGTATCTTTGAATTCAATGACATTCCCTGTAATTGTTGCAGGAGTGATTTTGCCAACTTCTAACTGGTTCAATGTATCTGCTAAAGAAAGTTCATTTTTCACTTCTTTCACTTCAGTTTCCACGATGTCTTCCATTGGATCAGCAACCAAATCATCTTCAGGTGGTCTTATGCTCGCAGCATCATCACCACCGAACAAGCTTCTCTGTTCATAGTTTTCTGCTTCAGGAAAAGCTTCATTGAATTCTTTGATTGAATAATTCATTCCAATGTTTGCCGGATGATCATACCCTACGAACATTCCAATATCATCGCGATAGAATGCTACACGTTTATTCGTTACATCTGTATTTAACTGTGTCACAGGTGTTCCATCCTGAAGGAATAAGTTTTGAATACCCATCCATTCCTTGAGCTTTAAAAATTGTTCCTGGCTGTCAACTGCAATGGCTGATGTACAGCCGAGAAATTCATTCTGTACTTTATTTAACTGCATTTTCTTTTCCTCCCTCGATATTTATTCCAAATGCTCTGCACCAGTATTGAGTTCTTGCGTCATGAATATTTCTGTCTTCTTCATACCATTTCATTTGCTGTAATACTTCCTTAGCACATTTTTTACAATAAACTTCATTCAATATTGGAATCAGAACAAACTTTTCATTTGCGATTGGTTTCAGACATTCCCCACAGATTGGATCTGGATTCAATGTTGCATTTACAAATTTCCAGAAATCCACATTTTCTATATAAGAAATGCCATTATCTGTATACTTCAATTTCTGCATAATTTACCTCTTTTTTATCTAAAGTTCATCTTCATGAAAGGTGGTGGAGTATTGTTCTCCAGCATCTTCCAGAATTTCTTTTCTTCTGCAATGATATATTTCATATCCTCAAATACATCTTCTCTATGTATAGTAATTTCTCTTGTTTCCTGGCCATCTTTATAGGCAAAATCAAGCATTGCATAAATAACTGCTTTATCAAAGCCAGTAACAATCAGGTAATGCAAAACCTGGCAATAATAAGCATCAGGAACTCTTTCAATCCATACACCATGTTCATCATCCCAGTAGCCCCAGTCATGAAGCATATCTCTGTTCTGAATGGTTGTCGTCTTGATTTCAAGAACACACTTGTTTTTCTCCTGATCCAGGAGCGCTCCATCCAGATTGGCATTCATGAATTCATATTGCTTTGATTTCAACGATATGCTTTTTGTATTGATTGGAATATATTCTGGATGCAATGCAAAGAACACATCAATTAACGGTTGCTCAAGTCTATTTCCTTTTTCGATAGCTGCATTTGTTATGTGTTGCGCTACTGAATTACCTTTTTTCTCCATGAACAACTCATAAGGTGTCTTGTATTTGTTAATGTTTAGGATGATTGAAACTTCACTTCCGCCTATTCCTGTCTTGCGCTGTTCCATCCATTCAGATGACTTATCAACTGTTTCATAGACATAACAGTGATCAAAGAAATCATTTAGCTTCATTTTCAAGTTCCCTTATCTGTTGTCTTAACTCTTTAACCTTTGCATAATCTTCATTTGTCCATCTATCCTTCATTTCAAGAATAAATAATTCATTTTTTAATTTTTCCAATTTTTTCATTAATACGCTCCTTTCATACTGGCCATAATGACTGCGACTACAGTTGCCAGTACTATGGCTGTTGTTAAAATATAAGGATATAATTTATCTCTCAATGGCAATTCCTGATAAGGTACCACTAAATCTGGTCTACTCATCTTCATCGGCTTCAACCTCTTTTCCAAATAGCAATGTTGTCACAAATACCAATGATCCACATACTAATGATGAATTTCCTCTGCTGAAAAACGTCAAAACAGCAAAGAATATCATCAATCCAAATAAAACATGCTTCATCATCTTGATTTCCCCTTTCTAACCACCTATAATAAAGGTGATTAATTTTCACTTTTAATTAATCTTTGGTCGATGTTGCCGCATCGACTTTTTCTTTTGCTTGTTTAGCCAAAGCGTAATTACTTAAATTCATACCTTTGTACTTCTCCTGAAATTCCAAGATCTCATTTTGACTGAACTTCCAGCCTTTACCAAGAAAAATAGGATTGAGTATTTTTAATGTAATGAAATTATTCAATTGAACTGTAGAAATTCCTAAGTCATCTTTCACTTCTTCAGCCTTCAGCATCTTGGTCAATCTAACTTGTCTGATAGCTTCCATTTTTCTGCTCACCCCCTTTCAAGAATCCTGTTGATATAACCTAGCAAGTAACCAAGCATCATGCTGTCCGTGATTTCCATATCATCAGGAAGCACATATTCCTCTAATATCTTTTGCTGAATACTTTCAATGTTCCTGACCTTTTTCAAAAGTTCTAAAATTTCTTTATTTTTCATAATTTTTCCTACTTTCTATCAATCAAACCCAACACATCTTCTAAATCTTTTTCAATGTTCTTAAAATGGATTATCATAGCAACATAGCATATAGCGACAGATACAACTATTGATATAACAGCACTTAAAACACAACTAATAATAACTTCCATTCAATCACCCTTTTCAATTTTGATGTAGCTTTCATACGATGTTTTCCCGTTCATGGATCTAGTTTCTTTTGTAACAATTTCAGCAACTAAAGATGTGCCTTCAAACAGTTTATTTAGTTTGTTTACGATATCTGTTGTTTCTCTCATGTTCGAATCGTCTGCTTTTATAGTTACTACATTACTCATAAGTCAATCACCCTTTCTTTATTCTACATTTTGTAGAGTATCATCTAAAAAAATAATATCATTAATAGATACATTTAATATTTTCGAAATCAGATATGCATCATACATAGTGATATTTTGTGGGTTTTCTTCCATTTTGGCATAGGTATTACGATGACGTTTCAATTTTTCGGCCATATATTCTTGTGAAAAACCTCTTGCCCTTCTTATCTCACAAAGCTTCATTCTATGTTGCATTATCTATCACCTCTCTTTCTTCAAACTTATAATACTCTACAATTCGTAGATTGTCAATCAAAATATGCAATTTGTAGATAAAGTTGTTTGTTTTGCTTTAATTATTCTACATTTTGTATTATAATACATATAGAAAGTTGGTGATATAATGAAAACACAATTTGGAAATATAATAAAATCTTTAAGAGAGCAACATAATTTAAGCCAAGAAGAACTTGGTAACATTGTTAATGTTAGTGATAAAACTGTTTCTTCTTGGGAAATTAACAGAACAGAACCAAAAATGGGTATTGTTCAACAATTAGCAGATTATTTCGGTGTTACAACCGATTATCTAATAAAAGGAAATTTGGAAAATGATGATTTTGATAATATTTACAAAATAGACAAAATAAAACTTCCGTTCTTGGGAAGCGTAGCATGTGGAGAACCCATATATGCTGACGAAAATAGAGAAAGCTATATTATGGTTGGAACCGATATTCAGGCCGATTTCTGTCTGCAATGCAAAGGTGACAGTATGATCAATGCACGGATCCATGATGGTGATATAGTATTCGTAAGAAAACAGGACATCGTCAACAATGGAGAGATTGCTGTTGTTATTATAGATGATGAGGCAACATTAAAACGTTTCTATTACTATAAAGAGCAAAACATGGTTATTCTTAGACCAGAAAATAATAAGTATCAGGACATTGTTCTAACTGGTGAGGAACTTGAAAAAGTAAGAGTAATTGGAAAGGCTGTTGCTTTTCAAAGTGATGTAATATAAACAGGAGAGGAAGTATAAAATGGGATTATTCAACAAAAAAGAGCTTAAGAGAATAGCTGAATTAGAAGGAATTGTTAATGATTTAAAAAAAGATTTAGAAAGAAGTCAGGTCACTTTAAATAACAATTTAAAATTCATGCAAGATAATCACATCAATGAATGCAAAGATGCTTTAGAACTATTAGAAAAGACAAATTCTTCTATTAAAGAATTGAACGAAGAAAAACTAAATTTAACACAAAGTATAAATAAACTAGAATCAGATATTCAAGAGAAAAACAATTTATTGAATGAAACAGAGATAAAACTGAATAAACAAGAAACAACTTTCAATAATCTCAAGATCAAAATTAAAAATTTAAGAAAATTTTCTAAAGATATACAAGATGCAATCAAAACATATCATTCTTATGATAATGAAGAGGCTATTAATGATATATTATTAAAGAAAGTAGAAGAATTAGAACCAACTGTTCATATAAAGTTAAATTGCTTTAATATGAAAGAATTAAGGAAATTATATAAAGAAAACGAAAAAAATATAAAAACTCTTCTTGAACAATATGAATCAAGATATACTACCAAAGCGAACCAAGCAATTTATCAACTTATGGTTATTGGACTTAAAGCAGAATTACAAAATACATTGCTAAATTTAAAATATGAAAAAGAAAATATATCAATCAATTATATACATGACGTATGTGAGAAGTATCGCTATATCGCTTCTAATGGTAATCAATCTATTGCAAATACTGTTAACCGTTTTATTAGTGAAATAGAAATTCTCTTCCAAAATGCTATACATATTGAATATGAATACTATGTTCAAAAAGAACGTCAAAGAGCAGAGCAAGCAGCTATCAGAGAACAAATGAGACAGGAAGCTGAGGAAAGAAGAATTTTAGAGCAACAAAGAAAGCAAGTGGAAAAAGAAGAATCTAAGTACCATACTGAAATGAATAATGTCAAAGAATTGTTATCTCAAACAGAAGATAAAGAAATGATTGAGAAATATTTATCTAAAATTAAAGATTTAGAATCCCTACTTGCTGAAGTTGAAAATAAAAAAGAAGAAATAATAAATAGGCAAAATGGACAAGCAGGTAATGTATATGTAATTTCTAATTTAGGATCTTTTGGTGATGATGTGTTTAAGGTGGGTATGACTCGTAGATTAGAACCTTTAGATAGAATAAAAGAGTTAGGTGATGCATCTGTTCCATTCGCATTTGATGTACACGCAATGATATTTTCTGAAAACGCAGTAAGCCTAGAGAAAAAACTACACCAAATTTTAGATCAATATCGTCTAAACAAAATAAATTTAAGAAAAGAATTCTTTAAAATTAATTTAGACAAAATTGAAGAAATTGTGTTAAAAGAAGACCCTGCAGCCGACTTTAACAGAACTATGTTGGCAGAAGAATATAGACAATCATTATCAATTGATGAAGATAATGGATAACTAAAAAATTAAAATAAAAAAACTCCCCTGCTACCAACAGTGGAGTTCAAATGAAAGTGTGCTACCAACACACCAATGTAAAAAGACTTTAATTGGAAATTTAGGTAAATTAAAATGTTTAATGATTGTCCTTTTACGTACTCAATTTTACCATAAGAGCACGTCTAAGGCAATCTTAAAAAGAAAGGACGTGTTTTTATGAGCATTAGAAAAAGAGAAAGCAAGAAAGCAAAGAATGGGTATGTTTTTGAAGTATTTATAAAATATGTAGACTATGCAGGAAACAAGAAAAGAATATCTAAGAGCGGATTTCTTACAAAAAAGGAAGCTCAAATCTATGAAGCTGAAAAAAAGAAAGAAATCAGCGAAAACACCAATATAAAGACCAAGAAATATACTTTTAATGATATTTTCAATCTCTATATAAATAATGATCCATTTACAAAGGACTCAACCAAATATTGCAGATTGTCTACTTACAATAAACATCTAAAAAATACGCTAGGTCCATGTGACATATCTAAATTGGATTATGAGTATATTCAAAACTTCTTCAATGAAAAAGCAAAGACTGAAACAAAAACATTAATAGAAAACATATACAGAGTTGTTAATGGAGTTTTTACGTATGCATATAATAATAACTATATAATAAGGAAACCATATGTAAAGCTTAAACTAAATGGCTTAAAAACTTTGAAAAAGAAAAATACAATCACAATAGATGAGTTTAAACAATTTATAGATAACTATAGTCATCCAAATATAAACAAAAGAGTTGAATATGATAATTATATTGTTGCACTATATATTGGACTATATACTGGTATTCGTTTAGGTGAATGCCTGGGAATAAAAAAAGAAGATGTGGATATGATCAACAGAAACATTTCAATTAACAAGCAACTTCAAATCATAGGCAGTGACATAAGGATATCTGAACTGAAAACAAATTCAAGTTACAGAAAAGTTCCTATATCGGATGAACTGTATGAAATTTTAAAAAAGCATTTTAAAAAGTATCCTGAAAGTGAATTTGTCATATGTGATAAAGATATGGGATGTATGTCACCAAGAAAGATACAGAAATCAATACAAAGAGCTTCTCAAAAGCTTAACATTGATTTTCACTATCATATGCTTAGACATACCTTCATAACTCAGCTGTATAATAATGGGGTTGATATAAAAGTAACACAATTGTTAGCTGGTCATTCTAGCTATAAAACAACCGCTGATATTTACACAGAATTAGACAATGAAAAGACAAGTAATTTTCAGACAACCAATCTTTATAATTAACTATTTTCGACACCATTTTTGACACCTTTTTAGCAATATTTTAGATGCATACTTATTAAACATATACAAAACACCTATATAAAATTAGGTATTTTATAAATAAAACGCATATATTATTGTGAAATAGACACAAAACACCTATTAAATACAAGATTGAATTCACTTGTTTTTGGTATGGGTAACAACCCAATGGTTGGAGCAACTGTTGCTGTTGCTGTAGCTATCGAAGAAGCTTGTAAATAATTAGGTATTTTCTAAATATTGCGAAAAACTCTGATTTAATCAGAGTTTTTTTGTTTTTATGGCACAGTAAAAATTTCGGATTATATTAAATAAACATGTTAAAACTTTATGAAACTCCTAACGATTTTCTCAGTTACTAACA
>CALUZM010000064.1 GCA_944325245.1 uncultured Massilimicrobiota sp.
AGAGTATTTTGAAGAATGGCGTTTTTTCCCGGTTACAAAAGCATTGGGTATTGCCCATTAAAGGAAGTGAAAAATAATGAATAGACGATTTAATATAGGAGATAGAATTATTTGTATTGAAAGTGGAGTTGTTGGTAAATGTATAAAATTTTATGTTCCAACATCTTGCGAAGAACAAACATTGGTTATCACTGATGATGGTAGAAAATATCATGCACCTACTAGAGAATGGAGACTTTTGCAAGAAGATGAAGCGAGAGGATATGTAAATGATGAAACATCTGAACTCTTGAATCCTTATGGAAAATACCTTTGTAAGTTTGCAAAAAATCACAATATGAGTATAGAAGAAGCAGCAGCTGAACAACCAATGGTAAAAGCAAGACTTGATTATTTTAATAAAACAGGGATGTAGGTGAAAGATAATGATTGATTTAAACAAACAAAAAGAACATTTTAAAAATCATGAAGCTAAGTTTACTGATTATGGAAATATAAAGATATTAGATTTTAAAAATCCTAGAGATTCATATTATAGAATTAGGTTTTTGTTTGAAGAAGATTACTGCAAACTTCATATATCTGGTGATTTAGGTGAATTGACTGCAACAAATTTTAAAAATATGACTTTTGAAAAATTCAATGATTTTGTTAATAATGTTGGATATTTTACGAGTAAAATTGATTGCTTATCAAGAGATATATTTTATTATGATGAATGTAAAGCAAGAAATGATTTAAAAGAATTGATAGAGGAATATGATGTGGAAGAAAATTTCATGTTTGATAGATTTGATTTTGAAACTCTTGATGACGTTATTGATGATATATTGATAGATTTTGATGAAGAACACGGTATAGGAAATAAAGGATATGAAGAATTATCAAAAGTATTTGATGATGCTTGGGAATTTGTTTCTAATATCGGAAAAGAAAAAACAGGAATTCTTGATTTATATATGCTTGCTTTTAAATTGGCAATTAACAAATTAAAAGAAGAAAAAGAGGTGTTAAAGTGAAAAAGAATAGAGCGTTTTTAAAACCATATATAAGACTTGCAAAATCAAAAGACTTTAGTGTTAAAAAGGCAACAAGTTTTTCTACCATGGTACAAATGGGAATTTATAAGAAAATGCCATGAAACATTATGCACAAGATAATTAATTCATAGAAAATTGATGGATATACATATGGATTTTCATATCAAAAATCACAAAAACTATTTTGTTTAAAAAATATTCTTAAAGTCCTTATGTTATAAGGAGTTTGAGGTCATAAAAGTTAGGCAACATAATATAGAGGTTATGTTGCACAGGATTGAAAGCTAAGGTGGGTGATGAAAGTGCCTGAATGGTTGATTAATTTCTTTGCAGTGTTAGGAATATTGGAAACAGTATTATTATTTACTGGTGGAATTATTATTGTAGTAGCAATCAAGAATGCTGATAAATGAGAATGAGGTGGAAAAATGTTAACAGAAGAACAGAAATACTTAATAAGGGAATTGAATTCATTTAATTATTTACATTTTAAATTAATGGACATGACAGATACATATGCAAAATCGTTGAGCTATTTTGAAGATAGAATAGCAAGGATTGATGAAGAACTAACAGAATATCATGTTCCATCATTGAAATATGATAGAGTTGCTACATCATCAGTTCCTGCTACAAAGAATACTAGAGTAATAGAATTAATAACAGATCAAGAAAGACTGATCAAACAGATGCACGAAAAGAAAAAGATACAAGAGAAAGAAGTTGAAAAAATTGTATCAAGGATTGATGATATTAATAAAATGTTAAAAAAATTAGATCAATGGGAAATAGAATATATAACAAATATGTATATTCGACCAAAAGGAATAGATTTCATGATGGATAATTATAATTATTCAAAAGCTACAGTATTTAGAAAAGCTACCTATCTTTTAAAAAAAATGTTAAAAAAATAAAAAGTTGAAACTCAGTATCACGTTTTCTTGTGTTATACTATGAATAGTTAAAAAAGTAGCTAACATATAAGAGCAACGTCTGTTGTTCTTTTTCTTTTATGGATATACCACTTTTAATAAAATTATAATATTCAAATGTTACAGCCAAAATCCAGACATATCCTTTCATTTCTTTTAATATATATTTTTTTAATCGCATGTGGTATATCTATAAAAGAGAAGAGGGTGGTATCATGAATGAGCGTTTAATTAATGAAGTAACAAAAGGAAATGTTATGGCATTTTATAAATCAACGGAATGGAATAAGAAAAGATTAGAGATATTAAGACGTGATCACTTTGAATGTCAGAAGTGTAAACATATTAAGCATCAATTAACAAGAGCAACTGTAGTACATCATAAGGTTCATCTAAGAGATGATCCTTTTTTAATGCTTGATGATGATAATCTTATTTCATTGTGTGATACATGCCATAATGAAGAACATCCAGAAAAAAGAATAAAGAACAAAAGAAAACATTTTAGAAACGAGGAAAGATGGTAAATACCCCCGGTCAAATTCTGGAGGTGTAAATTTGCGGCTGGAGCGGGTGCGGCTCCTGACTTTTCATCTATTCTCGTATGCGTGATAAGGGGTGATAAACAATGGCAACAAAAAAAGAGATTAAAGAAAGTCTTCTTGAACAATTAAAAGCGAAAGGAAAGAATACAAAATATTATCTTGATATGGTTGATGATTATATGTCCTACTATGATTTAAAGAAAAGATTGAAAGTAGATATAAAAAAGAATGGAGTTCGATATGTTACGTATAATGGAAATGGAAAAAAGGTAGAAAAGGTCAATGAATCCATTACTAATCTTCATAAAACAACGCAGACTATGCTGAAGATTTTGCAAGACTTAGGATTGCAGGATCCTATTCTGGGAAGTGATGAAGATGGATATTTATAGTCCATGATATATTGTGATGAAATACAAGAATATTTACAATTCACTAAAGACTTTCCAGAAAAGGTATCGGATGAAGTTCATGATTTGATAAACAATATTTGTATACCAACACTTAACAGAAATGACATCATTTTTGATAAAAAAACATATGAAAATTGTATAAAATATTGTGAAAAAAACTATTATAAATTGTTTCCATATCAAAAATTCATCTATGCTTTTGTATTTATGTATGATCATGAAGATTTTGTTATTTTCAATACTTTTTTTATAGAAATGGGAAGAGGAAATGGAAAAGACGGAATGATAATGCCATTGCTAAATTTTCTACAGACTCCTTTATATGGTGTTGATGGATATAACATTGATATTGTATGTAACAACAATGATCAATCGAAAGATAGTTTTAATGTAGTATATGAAGTCTTGGAAAATAACAAGTCATTGGATAGTAAATTTATCAGGACAAAAGAGCTTATTATAAATAAGACAACAAGGTCGTATTTAAAACACAACACGTCTAATGCTTCTACAAAAGATGGAAAGAAAAGTGGATGTGTTCTTTTCAATGAAATGCACGCTTATGAAGATTATAAAAATATAGGTGTGTTTACAAGTGGTTTTGGAAAGAAAAGACATAGTCGTATATTTATTATCACAACAAACGGATATGTTAGAGGTGGTCCACTTGATGATTATGAATCAACATGTTTTGATATATTAAAAACCGGTGATAATGAATTGGGATATTTTCCATTTATCTGTCGAATTAAGAATGAGGAAGAAGTTGACATTGAAGACAAGTGGATTAAGGCTAATCCATCTTGGGATTATTTGCCTAATCTAAGACATGAGATGAAACTTGCATATCTAAAAATGAAAAAGCAACCTAATCTCAGATCTGATTTTGTTACTAAAAGACTTAATTATCCAGCAAGAGATGAAAAGAAAACTGTGGCATCTTGGGAAAACATACAGAAGACTATATATATTGATACAAAGTTAAGAATTAAAAGAGAAATACCTGATTTGAAAAATAGACTGTGTGTCTGTGGGGTTGATGCATCTGACATTAGAGATTTCTGTAGTGTTGGTTTCTTATTCTTTGTAGATGATAAATATGTATGGAAACAGCATACATGGATTTGCAGGAATTCACCATTTTTCAAAGATATAAAATTTCCATTTAGATCAATTGGTGAAGATGGATTTGAAGATTTTGAAATCGTGGATACACCATCAATTAATGTGTATGACGTTGTCAAGTATATTTATGATAACTCAAGTGATTATTTTATACAAAAAGTCATCTGTGATAATTACAGGTTTAATCTGTTAAGAGAGGCATTTGATTATTATGGATTTTCTATTGAAAATAAAGATAATCCTAATGGAATGGTTAGAATGATTAGAAATACAAATTCTATATATACATTGACCGCTCCATTAATCTTGACTGATTTTACAGATGAGAAGTTGAATTTCTGCAATAGTAGAATCATGTTATGGTATACAAATAATACAGGAGCTGAAATGGATAAGCTTGGTAACTATAAATTTTTTAAAATTGAGCCGAAACTAAGAAAAAATGAT
The DNA here is from genome assembly GCA_944325245.1 of uncultured Massilimicrobiota sp. Taxonomy (GTDB): domain Bacteria; phylum Bacillota_I; class Bacilli_A; order Erysipelotrichales; family Coprobacillaceae; genus Allocoprobacillus. The sequence goes on from CALUZM010000064.1 coordinate 4,506, forward strand.
GGATTTTCTGCATTTGTTAATGCAAGAAGTGGTTCTGAATTGATAAAAGAAACTATTTTCTATATTTAGAGAGGGGGTGTAATGATGTGGAACATATTTAAACGAAGTTCAAAAACATTAGAAATTGAGCATCTTATTGATTTGAAATCTACAGAAATTAAAGTACATGAATTTTTGTTTGAACATGGGAAAAGTATGATAGCCAATTGCATAGCAAAATCGGATATTCTTACAATAGAAAATGGCGAAAATGTAAAAAAGTCTATGTTTTACTTGCTTAATGTACGACCGAACAGGAATCAGACAGCCACAGAATTCTGGTCAAAAGTCATTGATAAATATTATTCGATTGATGGAGAAGCTCTTATAGTCATAGTAGGAAATTATTTATATGTTGCCGATTCATATAGCAAGTCTAATGATATTATAAATTCACAGCGTTATACGAATGTTCAAATTTCACTAGATAACAATTCAATGGTTTTAAGAAGTGAATTTAATGCTGAAAATTCCATATTGATTAGAAGAACAGATAAGAAAGTTGATAGATATTTAACTTTTGTAAATGATAAAATTTCTGATCTATTAATTGCTGTTTTTAATGGATATAGAATGAAGGCACCAAAGTTTAAAATGATTATTCCAAGTGGTTTTAAAATTATGCGTGATGATAAAATCGTTACAGGGAATGAATATACGCAAGAAATTTCAGAAAAATTAAATTCAGCTGAACCTACAGTTATTCCTATATCAGACAAAGCTTCATTAGAATCTATTCAGTCAAGCTCAAATGTAACATCTCAGGAATTTAAAGATATATATAATCAGGCAGCAAATAATGTTGCGATGGCATTGAATATACCAGTCAATGCTTTTTTAGGTACAATAACAGAAAAAAGCGATGCTATAGATGAGATGATAACATTTGCTGTACAGGTTGTTGTTGAACAGATTAATGATGCATTGAACTATGGATTAATGAAGAAAGAAACATATCTGAATGGTAATTATGTTCTTTTTGATTTATCAAGATCAAAACATAGAGATATTATTTCAAGTTCAGTTAATATTGAAAAACTTATAAGCAATGGGTTCTCGTTTAATCAAATCATGTGGTTGTATAGATTACCAGAAATTCCTGAAGATTGGGCAAATGAGCATTACATTACTAAAAACTATGCCAACAGTGTTGACATGAAAGGAGGTGGTACAGATGAATAAGAAATTCTGGCAATTTAAAACAATAAGTCAGGAAACAACTGATTTATATATTTATGGAGATATTGAAGATTATAAATGGATTGAATCTGATGTAACATCATTTGACTTTGCTAAAGAGTTACAGGAAATTGAAACGCCAAATTTAAATGTTAGAATCAATTCATATGGTGGTTCGGTAGCAAGTGGATTGGCCATTTATAATCTTATCAAGTCATGTGGAAAGAATGTTACAACAATTGTGGATGGATTTGCATGCAGTGCCGCAAGTGTGATTTTTATGGCTGGAATGAAAAGAGTTATGCCCAGCACATCACTTTTGATGATTCATAATGCATGGTCCTGGGGTAGTGGAAATGCTAATGACTTTAGAAAGATGGCAGATGACTTAGATAAGATTACTCAACCATCAATAGAAGCCTATAAGAGTGTATCAACTATATCTGAAGACGAGATTAAGCAGCTGATGGATGATGAAACATGGATTACAGCTGAACAGGCTCTAGAGTATGGATTTGCTACAGACGTTGAGTCTGATCAGGCTCAACAGAGCATCAATGGTGATTATTATTTAAGAAATCAAATCTTTGCAAATATTTCACTTAAAAAAGAAATTACAAAGTTAAAAGAAGAATTATCAAAAACAAAACAATCAGATCCATGGGAAAATTATTTTGGAGGTATAAAAAATGGATAAATTATTGGATAAACAACAAAAAATGGAAAAGATTATTGAAAAATTAAATAATGCAGATGATAAGTCAACTGCGATTGTTGAATGTATTCAGGATATTGTAGATATTAATTACGAAGCATTAGCACAGGAAATCGTCAATCAAAGCGAAAGAGCTAAAAATGATGAAGAATATAGAAAATCATTAAAATTACGTACCTTATCAGCTGAAGAAAAAACATTTTATCAAAATCTAGTCAAAGCTGATGTCAAACAATCTGTAACAGCAAATCAAATTGACATTATTCCAACAACAATCATTGATATGACGCTTGCTGATTTACATGATGCATCTGATGTTTTATCATTGATTAATTTTGGACCTGCAACTGTAAATAAGTGGATTGTTGCAGAAAACACAGGTAAATATGCATGGGCTAAATTAGATGCAAAATTGACTGATGAATTGTCAGGAGAATTCAGTGTTATTAATTATGAACTTGGAAAATTATATGTATTATTAGTTTTACCTAAAGCAATTAGAGAATTGTCATTGGAATTTGTAGATAAATACTTCATGGCACTTATGCAGATGAATATGCAAGATGGATTGGAATATGGTTATATTCAAGGAACTGGTGTCAACCAACCAATAGGTTTAATGAAAAAAATTGGAGATGTTGCACCATCATCTGAAGCAAATAATAAAGAAGTTATTTCTACAATTACTGGCTTTTCACCTAAGCAGCTTGCAACAGTACGTAAAACACTTACACACAAAGGAAAAAGAAAAGTTACTGAATTACATTTGATTTGTAATCCATTAGATGAAGCCGAATATATTGATCCTGCATTATTTGGCGACACATTTGGAAGTGGTTATACTCAAAAGTCATTTGTACCAATTATCAAACATCCTACTCCAAACTGTCCACAAGGAAAAGGTATCTTTACTATTAAAGGATATTATACAATGGGTATGAGCAGTATTCAGACAAATGAGTATACAGAAGCAAAGGCTTTAGATGATGCGGATGTATTAATTTCAAAGTGCTATGCTAATGGTAGAGCTACAGATGAGGATGTTGCTGTAGTGTTTGATGTAACAAAATTAGAAGAATACATCCCAGCAGTATTTACAAAAGACAATGGTGATTTATCAACATTATTGCAAAATATGAATGAACAAATTTCAACATTAAATGAAAAAGTTAAAACTCTAGAAGATGCAAGCGGTGTTGAAGAACAACAAGAAACTAAAACTGCAAAAACAAAATAATTATGGATGATAAAGTTATTGATTCCCTCATTAAGGAGTTGAAAGATGAGGGAATACCCCCATACTGTCCTAATACTGTCCTGATAAGTTATATATATCAGGGAAATGCAGCTTTAGAGAGATATGTTGAAAATATTGATTATGAAAAGGACTATACAGCAAGAGATTTATTAAAGAACTATGTATGGTATTCTTTTAATAAAGCAAGTAATGAATTTTTTGTTAATTATGGTGATATATTGCTGTCATGGCAATTTTCAAAAGTAGGTGAGATTAGTGATTAAGGTTCCATTCTACAATTCTGGAATTATAGATTTATATGAACGTAAAGATGACAATGGGATATATCCTAAAACTGTTTTGAAGTCGTGTCAGATGGGAATCTGGTTCAGAGAACTCAATATTTATGATTCAATGAAAGTTGAATTCAATAAAAATTCAATTAATGTTAATAGGAAAATTGCTATACCGCAATATAGAAAAATTAATTCACGATATGTTGTTAGAATAGGAAAAGATTTCTATACAATATATAACATAGTACATGTTACAACAAAAGATGGATTTAAAGAAAGTGAGCTGACATTAATTAGAGATGAAGGAATTAACGAGAAATTTATTGATACAATTGTTTGAGGAATTAAAAGTCCCATTCAATGAAGGAGAATCATCAATAGAGAACCTTAAACATGAAGAACGAATAGTTTTTTGGGATTATATATGGGAAGATATTCATTCTTCAAATTTATCGTATGCAAGTCTTGTCACTTATCAGGTTTCTTTTTTTTCAATTTATCCACCTCGAGAAAATCAAAAGTTGCTTGAATTGAGAAATAAATTAAGAAAATATAACATCAGACCAATCATCAGTCATGAGTATGTTATTGATAAAAAATTATTCCATTCTTATTTTAAGTTAGAGGTTGATGAAGATGGATTTTGATGATATGGGATTGAATGAATTTGAAGATTTATTAAAAGGTTATATCGAAAAAGTTGATGATCCAACAGAAGTCCTTTCTATTGGAGCTTTATCATTTGTAGATGATCTTCTAAGATTACCGAAACCAATGTCAGATATTAGAAGTGCTGGTTATACCCATCTTATTGATACATTTGGATGCAGATTATCACCATATTCAAATCACAAAAATGAGATAGAGGTTGGATGGGGAAAACGTTATGGTAATGTTTTAGAGTGGGGTTCATATAAGATGAAAGAGCAGCCACATCTTAATCCAACTTTTATGAAAAACAGCACTAAATATTATAAAAAAATGATTAATTATTTTCATGGAGGTTAAAAATGGACGCAGGAATTAAAAATATGAAACCACCGTATAAGTTATCGGTTGGATCGTTGTATATTTGTTTTGCAACGGATATTGATAGTGGTGTATATGATTCACAAATTTATAAGCTTGATACAGTTAAAAAAGTAGGAGTTACAGAGAATGGATCCTCAACGCCTGTATATGCAAGTGGAAAGAAGTATGATACAGTTAATTCATCTTCTGGTACAGAATTGGCTGTTGATCAGATTGCATTCCCTGATGAACTTGTTGCAAAGATGAGAGGAGAAACAGTTAGTTCTAAGTATGGTAGTGTCAAATCAGGTGCTTCTAATGAAAGACCATATTTTATGGCAGGATATGTTGAAGAAAAATCAAATGGTGTTAAGAAATTTGTTCAATATCCTAAATGTCAATTGACTGAAAATACAAATGATATTGAAACAAAAGAGGATACATACAAGGAACAAAGTGATACATATACATTTTCATCATCAGCATTTGATAGCGAGGGAAATGATAAATTTACAATTCAAACTGACAATGAAAAATTTCCAGAAGGACTTACTGAGGAATTGTTCTTTTCAAAGGTTATTAGATCAGATGATGATATTGATTCATTGATTACCGAACCTGAAAACTTGGATCAGGAACAAGAAGAAGGTTAATAGTATATGGGTGAAGATATTGTATTAACTGATGGAACAGTTCTTCATATCAAGATTAATTTTCTGACAGTTTATCTTTTTCAGAAGTGTAATCTTGAAAAATTGATGAAAAAAGCCGAAAAGAACGATAGATTTAACATGGAAATTGCAGCAAAAGTTATTTATTGCATTATCCGTTCAGCTGGAAAGAATGTTACATTTGATGAAGCATTAATGCTTGTTCCACCAGATCCTGATGAAATTAGAAAAATTATTGATGAATTTAAAAATCAGTTCGAGAAGTACAAAAAAAAACAAACGAATTCAATGAAGAATATGAATATGAAATAAACTGGGCAAGGCTTAAATACCTTGCCTTTTATATTGGAATGAGTGAAGAAGAATTCTGGAAATGTGGACCGTTTGAATTTCTTGAAATGATTTCTTTGTACTGCGAACTAGAAAGGAATAGATATGGCTGATGATTTAAAACGAGTAGGACTCATTTTTAAGGCAGATGGTGCGGTAGACTTCAAGGCAACATTAACTTCTATCAATACGGAGCTTACCAAAAATAAGAATGAATTTGATAGATTGAAGCTTACATATGATGAAAATACAAAAGCTTCTGAAAAGCTGAAAAATCAACAAGAGTATCTTCAAAAGCAATATGAAGCACAAACAAAAAAAGTAAAAGCATTGTCGCTTGAACTTGAAGAACTTAATAATAAGGAAAATGTTTCACAAGATGAAATAAAGAAAAAACAAGCTCAATTAGATAAAGCTACATTAAGTCAGACAAAATATCAAAAATCATTGGAAAAGGTATCTAGCGAATTAAAAAAAGGTACGGCAGACCTTAAAGAATTTGCAAAAGAAGTTAAAAAAACTGGTGATGGAGTTAAAGAAGCTGGAGAAAATTTAACAAGCAAGTTGACTACACCAATTATTGCTGCTGGAACAGCTGCTTTAGCAAGTACAGAGGCAACGAAAGAATATCGTGAAGATCTAGGAAAACTTAATACCAATGCACAAAACGCTGGGTCTTCTCTAGATAAAACACATATTGCATTAAAGAATCTCAATGCTATTACTGGCGAAAGTGATTCAAACATTGAAGGATTATCAAATCTGCTAGAAGCTGGATTTACAGATGATAATCTCCTTAAAGTTGTAGAAGAACTTTCTGGAGCGGTTATTAAATTTCCTGATACATTGAAAATTGAATCTCTATCTGACTCAATCCAAGAAACATTAGCTACGGGTGCTGCAACTGGTCAGTTTGGAGAATTGCTTGATAGATTAGGTATTGGTGCTGATAATTTTTCAAAACAATTATCAAAATGTAAAACAGAAGCACAAAAACAAAACCTGGTGATCCAGACGTTATCAAAGCAAGGATTATCAGAACTCAATAAATCCTACAGAGAAAACAATGAAAGTTTGATTGCCAATTCTAATGCACAGTTTGATCTCAATCAAAGCATGAGCGAACTGGGAGAAACAATGGAACCGATCATGGCGGAAATTACACAGTTGGCAGCAGATATGCTATCATGGTTTAATGGATTAGATTCATCAACAAAAATTCTTATCGGTACAATAGCATTGCTTGTTGCAGCAATTGGTCCATTGATAGTTGTGATAGGTACATTGATTTCTTCTTTTGGTAGTATTACCGCTGCATTAACACCAGTTATAGGTGCAATTAATACAGCAGGTGGATTGTTACCATGGCTTTCAACTGCATTATCAGGATTGATAGCTCCAGTTACTGCTGTAATTGCAATAATTGCAGGATTAACCGCTACTTTTGTGACATTGTGGAATACAAGCGAAAGCTTTAGAACAAGCATAATAGAGATATGGAATAACATTTCTTCGGTTATGTTAAATGTATATAATACAATTTTAAAACCTGTATTAGATATGTTGATGATTGCTATTATGGATGTATGGAATGACTCACTATTACCATTATGGAACAATTGGAAATCATTTGTTGAATTTATTGTTTCAATAATGAATTCATTATTATCAAGGGTACAGCCAGTATTGAATTGGTTCATATCTACATTTGGTCCGTTATTGACAGGATTATTTAATGGTCTTGTAGTAGGTATAAGAACATCAATTGGACTCATTACAAATATTTTAAATGGTCTTTTAAGTTCAGCAAAAAGTATTATAAATTCTCTCAAACAGGTGTTTAATGGTATCACAACATTCGTAACAGGTGTATTTACAGGAAACTGGAAAAAAGCTTGGAATGGTGTTGTATCTATTTTTAAAGGTATTGTCAATACCATTAAGAGTGTTTTTAAAGCACCAATTAATGGATGCATTAGCATTATGAATGGTCTAATTGATGGATTGAATACATTGATTAAAGGAATTAATAAAATTAGTTTTGATGTGCCTGATTGGGTACCAGGAATAGGTGGAAAGAAATTTGGATTTAATCTATCAAGAATTGGAAAAATTAAATATATGCAATTTGGTGGTGAACTCTTAAGTGGAACAGCTATAGTTGGAGAAGCGGGTGCCGAAATGTTACAACAAACATCACGTGGAACACGTGTTATACCTCTAACTGATTCTGGTGGTGCAAACAAACAGGATGTTATTGATTATGATAAAATGGCTATGGTATTTATAAATGCATTAAGTAGATTGGATTTAAAGTTGATTCTTGATGATCGTGTCTTTGGAAGGATGATGAAGGAACGTTATGGTATTTGAAAATTTTAATCATGTCAATTCTAATGGAGAAATGTTTGAATTCAAAAAATATGGAATATCTATTAATGAAAACTCTTTTAGAGATTATATCTGGAAATATTCTACAATAAACAACAGAATTACATCCTTTTATAAAGAATGTGAAACATTCCCTTTAGAGCTTACAGTTAATATTAGAGGTAGAAATGATTATAATGACATAAAAAACATGATCTATGAACATTTTGAACAGGATGTCACAAATAATGAAATGGGATATTTTGAAAAGGACGGATATAGATTGTATTGTTTTGTCATTGGAAGCGAAAAGAAAGATTACCTCATTGCTGATAGATACATGAAAATTGAGTTGACGGTTTTATGCGAACAGAAATCATGGATAAAAATAGACAAATTGTCATTTTTTGCTGATGATGGAATTTCATCATTAGATTCATCAGAATTAAAGATATATCCATATTGTTTTCCATATAGATATGGGAGAATGGTAGGAAATTCAAGTTTTATTAATTCATCTATTAAAGATAGCGATTTTAAAATAATCATATATGGACCTGTTGCTAATCCGTCCATTTCCATTGATGGTATTGTATATGGCATAGAATATATGATACAGAATGGTGAGTATTGTATTATTGATTCTAAAAATCGTGAAATACATTTATATGATAATACAGGCAATAAAAAGAATTTATTTGACTATAGAATGAAAGAATATAATGTATTTACAAAGATTAAAAGAGGTTTTAATTCAGTAAACTGGTCAGCATCTTTTGGATTTGACATTGAACTTATGGATGAAAGAAGTGAGCTTAAATGGATCTAATTATGACGGATGCATCGTTTCATGAGCTTGGATATTTGAAGAAGGAATGTCAAATTGATTTACAGATAGGCAATTATGAGAATGCTAATGATTTTGAAATTACTATTCCTTATTCAAGATGGAATGATAAATTTAATAAGCATTCATATTTCTTTGATGAGAAAGGTAGTGAAGTTGGTGGATACATTAAAGGAATTACATCAAAAACCGCATCACAAGAAGTTGTGCTATATGGACTGACATGGCGTGGATTGATAAAACAGCAATTCATAAAACCTCCATCTGGACAGGGTTATTATGAAGCAAGGGAAGATGCAAATACTTTTTTAAGAGATGTTTTAGATGACTATTTTGATGGAATTATAGTTGGTTCTAAAGAATTGTGTGGAGTTAATGTCAATTTTAATATTCGCTATATTAATAAACTTGAGGCTATCGAAAAGACATTATCTAATGCTGGTTTAAAAATAAATATAAGATTTGATTATGTAAATCATGTTGCTGTTGTTGAAGCTATTGAAAAAAATAAAACAAATAAAGAATTATCAAACGATTATGGTTTTGATATGACTGCCAAAGATATTGAAAATGGCTATAACCATGTTATATGTCTTGGTAAAGGCGAATTGACAGAAAGAATGGTTGTTGAATTATATTTATTGAAAAACGGAAGCATTACTCAAGATGAAGCATTGGCTATTGCTGATGGAAATAGTGGAATCAATCGAAATACAACTGTTTATGAAAATACAAATGCAGCTGATGAAAATGAGCTGATAGAAGGTGGAACTGAGAAGTTGACAGCAGATGAAAAAAGTCTAAGTATTGATAATGTTGATCAGCTAGGCATAGGAGATGTTATTTCATCTAAAGAACGTATTACAGGAATTTCAATGAATAAAGAAATCGTTTCTCAAGTATATAAAGGTTATATAGATTCAATTAGTATTGAAAACAAGGTAGGTGATTAAATGGGAAAACAGCTTACTGTTTCAGGGGCGGAAATCACAGCACGTGATGATGCTCTTTTTTTTCATTCTCTTACAGGAATGAATGGTGTATTTAAGTATGGAAACCAATTAGCTCAC
>CALUZM010000065.1 GCA_944325245.1 uncultured Massilimicrobiota sp.
TGGGGGAATGCATTCTGTACTCGAGGAGATAATAATCGCTACATTATATATGTACCTGGTATCCTTATGGATGGAACACCGAAGTGTTCTAGTGCAGCTTTTCAGTTGGTTGGAATAAATAGTAACAACAATACTATTGCCAAGCAGGATCTGACTGAACTTGAATCGGTATATAACATAGTTAATGGAGTTGCTTTTTCTTTCTTATATAAAAGTGGCATGAATATGATAAACTTTGGTATAGCAGTTCCAACAAAGGATATTATAGTTACAGTCTAATAACGTATCTAACGCTATAAGCATTTATGTATGAAAGTAAAGATACCCTTATATGAAAAGCTTCATACACAAATCTGTGGCTTCCATGAAAACAAAAAACTTGAATATCCTTTGTTGGATGAATCATATAGAGGAATTTTTATATTTTTTATAGAGATGAACGGAAATACAAATCATGTCTTTGATTTAGTATATATAAATGGGTATTCAATCACTAAAGTTATCAATAATGTTGATGGAGGTATGAAATATTCTATTTATAACAAACATCTAATTGTAGAATGTGCTAAGGAATGGAGCTATGGTATTGTCATCTCAAATTTTCTGTGACAGCGAAGGAAAATGGGACAAACAAGTATTAAAATACCCAACTGGAAAAGCTTATATAATCCCAATCTGTTAATGAATTCTGATTATAGATCAGGGATTATCAATCAAAAGGGAATTACTTCTTTAGATAAAAGTGATGGAAGTACAGAATTAGGTATAGATGGTTGGATTCAATATGGTATTAATATTGCTGTTGGATCTAATTATGTTACTTTTGCCAATAGAACAAATACAACTCATACGATACAACAGCCACTTGATATTAAAAGCTTAAAGGCAGGAGATAAGGTTACATTCTATGCATCATGTTTTAATATTACAGGAAATGTATATATTTACATGACAGGATTGGATGCTCAAAAAAAGAAACTATCCAATGGAGATAATGAATTTACATTTACATTAACTTCAGCTCTGGAAAGATTTTACATAGAATTAGCTCCAAACGCAGTTGTTTCTTTTAATTGCAAGAAACTAGAGATAGGTGAACATTTCACAGGCATGCCTGCATGGAATGAAGTTATTGAATTGTTGAAATGTTATGCAAAGTATTATTGTTTTAATGCCCAACCTAATATTAATAATAATAAATATATGCTAGCTGTTCAGATAGCTACTAACAAAGTAAGAATGACCATTGATTTACCAACACAAATTAATAAGACACCTAGTGTTAAAGTTGGATATCTTTATATTGTTACAATAAGTACAGGGGCATGGCATTTAGTAACATCTGTTAAATCTATTAATTATGTCGGTAATAAACTAACGTTAGAACTTCAAACACAAGACAATATTTCTTCTTCTGTTAATAATCCGGTATATGCTATGTTTACTAAAGATGGTTATTTAGAAGTTGATATGTATGATTATGATTAGTTCTCAAGCACTTTTAAGAGGTGCTTTTTATTTTGAAGGAGGTGAGATTGTGCAATTTAAAGAAGCTTATGAAGTCATGAAGCAAGGAAAGAAAGTTAAGTATCCTCATTGGGGTGGTTGTTGGTATTGGGATCATTTAAAAGGCACTATCATGATGCATACTTATGATAATCAAGAAATTGATTTATTTGATACACAGAGAAAAGAATACACCCTTGGATATTTAGCAGGAGATGGATTTGAAATTGTAGAAGAATAGAGAAGGTGGAGGTATATGAAGAAAATGAATTACATGGATACATACAATGCCATTGTTGGTGGTATTGTAGCTGTTTTATCGTTTGTATTTGGCGAACATTGGATTTTGTTCGCTATTTTCTTGTTGTTTAATGTGGCGGATTGGCTAACAGGATGGATGAAGTCACGAATGGCAGGAAAAGAAAACAGCATGAAAGGATGGCAAGGAGTATTAAAGAAGCTAGGGTACTGGTTGATGATCCTTGTTGCCTTTGCAGCTTCAGCAGTGTTTATTGAGATTGGAAATACCTTAGGGATGGACCTAGGCATCACAACGCTTTTAGGTTACTTTGTTCTTGCATCATTGCTAGTCAATGAATTAAGAAGCATTCTAGAAAACTTTGTTGAGGCAGGATACAACGTACCGAATATATTGGTTAAAGGGTTAGAGGTTGCTGATAAAGTTGTTAATCAGGAAGAACAAGAGTAGTCAAATCGACTGCTCTTTTAAATTAAAAAAAAAGAAATTAGGAGGAAATTATTATGGGTGAAAATTACGAATTCATTCAAGAAGAAGTTGAATTTGATGAAGAACTTTATCATCAGAACATGCAGGAAAATGACTTCTCAGCATGGGATGATGAAGTTGGTAAAGGAGATGATCAATAATGGCTAAAACTATTACATGGACTAAAATGCTTGTACCAAGTTCAAAATATGATATTAAATGTCCTTACTCGATGAATCCTAGTGCAGTAACACGTCATGATACTGCCAATGATGCATCTGCAATGTCAGAAATTTCATACATGATTGGTAATAGTCTTGAAGTTTCTTATCACGTTGCTGTAGATGATTACAGAGCTGTTCAGGGGTTGCCATTTAATAGAAATGGTTGGCATGCTGGAGATGGTTCTAAAGCTACTGGTGGTAATAGAACATCTATCGGAGTAGAAACTTGCTACTCAAAATCAGGTGGAGACAGATATGTCAAGGCGTGTGATAATGCATTAACCGTCATTGCTAAGATTTGTCATGATGAAGGTATTCCAGTAACTCGTGTTTTCTATCATAAGCATTGGAGTGGAAAGAACTGCCCTCACAGATTAATTGCTCAAGGAGTAACAGAAGAAGAGTATAGAACGTTAGTACAAAATAGATATAATGAAATGTATGGTGGTGGATCTGTAGTTGTTAATCCTCCAAAACCATCTGACTCATCATTGAAACATAAAGTTGGAGAAACTGTATCATTCAAAGGACTTGCTACTTCATCTACTGCAAGCTCTCATACAACTAATATTACAGTCAAGAAAGGTAAAATTACTAGAGTAGTCAAAGGTGCTAATTATCCTTACTTAATTAACGGTGGTACTGGATGGGTAAATGATTCATTAATTACTTCTGGATCATCATCAAATACGGGCTCATCTTCTACTTCATATTACAAAAAATATACTGGAAACAGTACATCATTGGATACTATTCTTAAAGATATTGGAGTACCAAGTACATACTATGGTAATTGGGAAAAGAGAAAACCTTTAGCAAAAGCTAATGGAATTAGTAATTATTCTGGTACTGCAAGCCAAAATGAAAAATTAAAATCCTTAGCTAAGACTGGAAAGCTTAAAAAAGTAGGCTCTTCTAGCTCTAGTAGTAATGGATCATCTTCTTACTACAAGAAATACACAGGCAGCAGCAATTCATTAGATGCCATTTTTAAAGCTATTGGTGTTCCAAGCAGTTATTATGGCAGCTGGGAAAAACGTAAACCAGTGGCGAAAGCCAACGGTATTTCTAATTACACTGGTACTGCATCACAGAACGAAAAACTTAAATCCCTTGCAAAGTCTGGTAAACTCAAAAAGGCATAAAAATGGTAAAGTTTATTTTTGTAAAGATAGCCTATATGGCTCCAACAGTGGGTGGGGATCATATGGAATTATGGCTATATTCTCGTCCGTTGTATGTAATTAAAGAAACACCAGATACTGTTGTTGTGCGTTACAATAATTCAGAGTTCTACACTTACGAATTCGACAAGAAATATATAGAAAAAAGCCTCTAGCCATTGCGGTTAGAGGTGTTTTTTTATGCCTTAAAAAATTTTTTAAACTTTTTGCAAATAAAAAAAGAAAAACACGAAAAAAATGAATATATATATAATAGGGGAGGTGAAATCTGCTATGAATATTTACGTAAGTGAGCTTCAAAAGGTTTCAAACGAATTACAATTACATAATTCTATTTTAAACTTAATTTGTAATGTAAAAGATGATGCAGAAGTAGAAGATATTCAAATTGTATTAGACTACTTTGCGGATCGTTTAATGTGTTTAGATGATGAAGTTCAAAGTATCTTAGAGTTCTAGCACTTGGCTAGAACTTTTAATTTAATGGGTGTCGAAAAGGTGTCGAAAAGGTGTCAAAAAGTAAATTGCCCTAATCAACAAAACAAAAATATTTTATATAGAAATAAAAAAAGTCCTGATAAAATCAAGACTTTTTAAAGATTATTTACAAGCTTCTTCGATCGCTACGGCAACAGCAACAGTTGCTCCAACCATTGGGTTATTACCCATACCGATTAATCCCATCATTTCTACGTGAGCAGGAACTGAAGAAGAACCAGCAAATTGAGCATCACTGTGCATACGTCCCATAGTATCAGTCATACCATAAGAAGCAGGACCAGCAGCCATATTATCAGGATGTAATGTACGTCCTGTTCCTCCACCAGAAGCTACTGAGAAATATTTTTTACCTTGTTCTACACATTCTTTTTTATAAGTACCAGCTACTGGATGTTGGAAACGAGTAGGGTTAGTAGAGTTACCAGTGATAGAAACATCTACACCTTCTTTATGCATAATTGCTACACCTTCACGAACATCATTTGCACCATAGCAGTTAACTTTTGCTCTTGGCCCATCAGAGTAAGCTGTTCTTGATACTTCTTTAACTTCCCCAGTGAAATAATCAAATTCTGTTTCAACATAAGTGAAACCATTGATTCTTGAAATGATTTTAGCAGCATCTTTACCTAAACCATTTAAGATAACTCTTAATGGTTTATTTCTAACTTTATTTGCTTTTTCAGCAATTTTAATAGCTCCTTCAGCAGCAGCAAAAGATTCATGTCCTGCTAAGAAAGCAAAACATTCAGTTTTTTCATCTAATAACATAGATCCTAAGTTACCATGACCTAAACCAACTTTACGATCATCAGCAACTGATCCTGGAATACAGAATGATTGTAAACCAACACCGATTGTTTTAGCAGCATCAACTGCTTTTGTATCTCCATTTTTGATTGCCATTGCAGCACCTACTGTATAAGCCCAACAAGCATTTTCAAAACAGATAGGTTGAGTTGATTTAACGATGTTATAAACATCAATACCTTTTTCATCACAAATTGCTTTAGCTTCTTCAATTGATTTAATATCATATTTAGCTAATGCAGCGTTAATCTGATCAATTCTACGTTCATAATTTTCAAATAATGCCATCTTCGTACCCCTCCATTATTCCTTTCTTGGATCGATGTATTTTGTAGCACTATCAAATCTACCATAAGTACCAGTAGCTTCTTTTAATGCTTCATTAGCATCTTTTCCAGATTTAATCATATCCATCATTCTTCCAAGATTAATGAATTCATAACCGATGATTTCATTATTATCATCTAAAGCGATTCTGTTAATGTAACCTTCAGTTAATTCAAGATATCTAGGTCCTTTTAATTTTGTAGAATATGAAGTACCAACCATACTTCTTAATCCTTTTCCTAAATCTTCAAGACCAGCTCCTACAGAAAGTCCACCTTCTGAGAAAGCAGATTGGCTACGTCCATAAACGATTTGTAAGAATAATTCTCTCATTGCTGTATTAATAGCATCGCATACTAAGTCAGTATTTAAACCTTCTAATAAAGTTTTACCAACTAATGCTTCACTAGCCATAGCAGCAGAGTGAGTCATTCCAGAGCATCCGATTGTTTCAATTAATGCTTCTTCAATAATTCCTTCTTTTACATTTAATGATAGTTTACATGCACCTTGTTGAGGAGCACACCAACCAATACCATGTGTAAAACCAGAAATATCTTTGATTTCTCTTGAATATACCCATTTTCCTTCTTCAGGAATTGGAGCACATCCATGACTTGCACCGCGTGCAACAGTGCACATTTCTTCTACTTCTTTTGTATAAATCATTTTTTTACTCCTTTCATCTTCAAAATGATTAGCCAGACAAATCAGAAAATTGTGCAAATTTTTCCGATTGTGGTGAAGGAATTTCACCTACTGTGATTATAAGGCAAATAGCCTTTAAAGTCAATGTACACCGTACTTTCCCAATGAAAAAAATGTCAAATTTGTAGTTCTTTGTCAAAAAATAAAGATGTGAAAAATTTACTTATTGCAAACTCATAAAAAGAGGGTTATAATAAATTTGCAATAAGTAAATAAAAAAGAATAGACAAAGCTATTCCTTGATTTTTCTCATTTTCTTAATAATATTCATGGATGCTTCCATGCTTTCTAGAAAAATTTCTTGTTCTTGGGCATCTAAACTTCTCATAAAATAAATGAGTCTGGCTTCATCTTTTCCTTGAATGAGGATATCTTCATTGCCATGTTTATGAAGATTTAAAAGATGGTCTATATCAATATCAAGAATGCGGCAGATATCATCTAATACATCCAGACGTGGAAAATTGGTGTCTGTGACATAAGCAGAAAATGCACCAGGTGTAATATTGAGCTTTTTTGCAATATCTTTTTGTGTCATGTTCTTTTCTTCTAATTTTGTAGCTAGAATTTTACCAATTTTTAACATTTCATCCACCTCATCTTTTTCATTATATCGGAGAGTTTTATTTTTCTGTAAAATGTTTAGTTATAATAGAATTATATTTGATATTCATTTTAACTATTGTTATAATAAATATAGATATAAAAGTAACTACACATAAGAAAGGAGAATAACATATGTATATATGTGAATTCTTTCAATCTTTAACTCTTCTTCAATCATCTTCTTGCTGGTTGAACGAAGCTTTTTTTGAGGACAAGGTTTATGTGGAGATTTTGCCAAAAGAAAAATTAACTTCACAAATTTGTGTTCAAGATAATGCTCAGAATTATTTGATATACAAAGATTCATATCATCAGTTATTTTATGCTGTGGGGATAGATGATATAAATGAGGAAATCGAAACATTAAATGCTTTTCAAATCAGTATTCCCAGTTCACAAGCTATTTATTTGGAAGCAAGTGTTATTGAAGCTATTTATTTATATGACCATATATTTGATGATTATCAAAAAAGATGGCCGATAGACTTATTATTACCATTGATGTTTTTGGATAATCTTTTTTGTCAGAATGTTAAAGATAATCAGGAATGTTTTCCAAAGACTTATCGCATCCCTTGTTTACATCAGTTATTTATAAAAAGATTCTATTATTTTATTATTCAATATTGTTATTATCGTTTTCAATGTCAAGATGCCCATTCTTTAACACATCCTTATCATTTTGAAAATCTGGTTCAAAATAAATTACATCAATATATTCAACATTCCCCTATACAAAATATTTCAGAATTAACATATCTGGAAAATAAAGCACTTGATCAATTTGTAAGGAAAATGTCTCAAAATGGTTCTTAAAGAATCATTTTTTTATTTTCTAAGAAAAAAATAAAAATTTATGCAATAATATAAACAGAAAAATCGTTAGTATAGTGAAAGGGGGAAAACAAATGACTATGAATCAAAAAGAAATCGATCAGCTGATACTTCAAATTCCCCAAATAGATGATGCTTTTGATGAATTGTACAGTCAGACAAAGACAAGTGTTTTCGCTTATATAATGAGTATTATAAAAAACTATGATGATAGTACAGATATACTTCAAGAAGTTTATGTCAAGCTCTATTTAGCTGCACGTAACTATCAATCACAGAGAAAACCGCTGGCATGGATTTATACAATTGCCAGAAACGAATGTTATCTTCATTTAAGAAGACAGAATCTGACTCATGAATATCAGGATCATCTTTATTGTCCACCAGAGACAGATATGAATACCAAAATGATTTTGGAATATTTATTTGAAAGTTTAAATGATCAGGAGAGAGAAGTCATCATTATGCACTCATTATGGGGGCTGAAGCACTATGAAATTGCAGATTTATTAGGTATACCTATCGCAACCTCTTTATCAAGTTATCATCGAGGAATGAAAAAAATGAAAAAGAAGATTGGAGAGATGAAAGATGAATGAAATCAGAAATGCTTTTACGAAAATTACACCGCATAAGTTGGATGATATTAAAGAAGAATTGAAAACAAGAGATGACAATATTGTCGTTGAAACAAAGAAAAAGAAGAAACGTTATCTCTTTGCTGTTCCTGTTGTGGCTTTGTGTATGGTGCTCATGGTGATGTTCTTACCAGCAACGGGGCAGGTTCAGACAGTTGTAGGACTGGATGTGAATCCAAGTGTTGAATTGAATTTGGATGATGATTATAAGATTTTAGAAGTCAAAACCAATAATGAAGATGGTAAAAAAATCGTGGGAGATATGGATTTGACAGGTAGCGATGTTGAAGTTGGTGTGAATGCACTGATTGGAGCTATGTTAAAAGAAGGTTATATTGATGAACTAAAAAATTCATTACTTGTTTCTGTAACAGGAGAAAATGAAGCAGAAAATGAAAAATTGAGACAACAGCTTTCTTTGAATATTGATGAATTATTGAAAGCCAGCGATATTAATGGATCCATTGTTTCTCAGACAATTGCTGATAAAAGTATAGAAGAACTCGCAAAACAATATCAAATTTCTGTAGGAAAAGCAGAGATTATCCAACAACTGGTATCAAAGAATTCACTCTATACATTTGAATCATTAAAGGATTTATCTATTCATGAATTGAATTTATTATTACAAAGTAATCAAGTAGAACAAGTCACAATTACAGGCAGTGCTAGTGAAAGTGGCTATATTGGAAAAGAAAAAGCACAAAGCATTGCTGTGGCAGATGCTAATGTTTCTAATCCAACAATTTTAAAAGTTGAAATGGATTATGATGATGGTATGATGGTTTATGAAGTAGACTTCCATAAAAATGGTGTGGAATATGAATATGAAATTAATGCTTTAACAGGTGAGATTGTGAAAAAAGAGACAGATGGACAAGCAAGAACAAATCAGTCTTCTGGTTCAACTTCACAACAAGGTTCTCAGTCTTCATCAAATGCCTCTTCAAATACATCTAATGGACAGATTTCACAAAATCAAGCAAAGACAATTGCGAAAAATCATGCCGGTGTGCAATCTGTATCACAGGAAAAAATAAAGAAAGATTATGATGATGGTGTAACAAAATACGAATACGAGTTTGTGAGTGGAAATTATAAATATGAATATGATATTAATGCACAAACAGGTTCTGTAATTAAACATGAAAAAGAATATGTTGGTCAGGTGAACATTAGTAAAGATCAAGCAAAACAAAAAGCATTAAGTCATGCAAATGTTTCTGCATCAAATGCTTATGATGTAGAAGTAGAATTAGATAATCAATATTATGAAGTATCTTTTAAATCAGGACAATATGAATATGAATATCGTATTAAAGCTTCAGATGGTTCTATTGTTTCTCATGAAAAAGATTATGATGATTAGAAGAAGTTTCGACTTCTTCTTTTTTCTTAATAAATTCTTAAAATATTCACAAGGATTATGTAATATAATGTTGAATGAGGTGAGAATATGAACATTTTAGTTGTTGATGATGAGAAAGAAATTGCAGATTTACTTGAGTTATACTTGAAAAATGAGAATTTTACAGTTTTTAAATTTTATAATGGTTGTGATGCATTACGTTGCGTTGAAACTCAAGATATTGATCTTGCTGTTTTGGATATTATGTTGCCAGATATTGATGGTTTAAAAATATGTTCTAAAATTAGAGAAACGAAAATTTTTCCAATTATCATGTTAACTGCGAAGGAAACAGAAATTGATAAAATAACAGGCTTAACAATGGGAGCAGATGATTATGTGACGAAACCTTTCCGTCCTTTGGAATTGATGGCACGCATTAAAGCTCAACTTCGTCGTTATGCTATGATGTCTCCTAAAAAAAATTCTTCTATTTTAACGATTGGAGCCTTAACGATTGATAAAGAAAATCATCGTTGTTTTCTAGATAATCAATTATTGTCATTAACCCCAACAGAATTTTCTATTTTATGGTTGCTTTGTTCAAACAAAGGAAAAGTTGTTAGTGTTGACCAGATTTTTCATGATTTATGGGGTGAAAAGTATTATACGAATTCTAGCAGTTCTATTATGGTGCACATTCGTCATTTAAGAGAAAAAATGAATGATTCAGCAGAAAATCCACGTTATATGCAAACAGTATGGGGAGTAGGTTATAAAATTGAATAAAGATTATACAAGAAAATTTCAAAAAGAAATTGTCAAAATACATATTATGATTACTGCCAGCTGTTTTGTATTTATACTTTTATTTTATTTTTTCATGGATTATTTTTATAATGGCGCTTTTATCAATTCTTTGCAGGAATTTTTTGGTTGGGATTTTGCGCATTTTGCTTTAAAAAATCAAAAAACGATTATTTTTATGATTATTATTTTTGTTGTTTTATTAAATTCACTGATTGTGGAAATCTATGCGATTCAAAAAATATCACGTGTTTTTTCACAAATCAAAATTCTTTTCCAGAAAGATCAACAAAGAATTGTTTTGGATGATTCTTTATATGAATTGGAAAATGATTTGAATGAATTAAAAAGACAAAGTATTGAAAATGAGAAAAAAGCTATTGATGAAGTTCAACATAAAGTAGATATGATTGCCTATCTGGCTCATGATATCAAAACTCCACTTGCTTCAGTCATAGGGTATTTATGTTTGTTGGATGAGACACCACATTTACCAGAAGACTTGCGTCATCAATATACACATATTACTTTAGAAAAGGCTTATCGTCTGGAAAAATTAATTAATGAATTTTTTGATATTGCAAAACTGAATCAGACATATTCTCCTATTCATAAGGAAAAGGTACATTTGTTATATTTGTTAGAGCAGATGAAAGAAGAATTTTATCCATTAACATCACAAAAGAATCAGACGATTGAATTAGATGTGAGTGAAGATTTCTTTATTTATGCAGATGCACAAAAAATAGCGAGAGTCTTTAATAATATCCTTAAGAATGCTTTTCATTATAGTTATGACAATAGTGTGATTTCTATTCGGGCATATCAGGATGAAACTTATGATCATATTGTTTTTCAAAATCATGGTGATACCATTCCTCCTGATAAGATTCAAAATATTTTTAAACAGTTTTATCGTCTTGATGAATCAAGAAATTCTCAAACGGGTGGTTCAGGATTAGGGTTGTCTATCGCAAAAATGATTGTAGAACAACATCATGGATTGATTAAAGCAACCAGTGAAAACCAACAGACAACTTTTGATGTGATGTTACCACGTCATGAACTTTAGGAATTCTTAAGAAATCATTAAAAAAATTTATTTTTTTGTCCTCTATAATGAATGATGGAGGGATTTTTATGAGAAGAAAATTCATTGTTGTGATAGCGGTATTGGTTATACCTTTGTTGATTTTATTGGCTGATCATTTTTTATTGCATGAGGATCTTCATTTGTCATATGATTATGATTCTTCTAGTCAGTGGCATGAGATTGTGAATCATCGTGATCAGTATCCTCAGGAACTTATTGATTTAGCTTTGAGGAATAAAGAAACGATCTCATTTGTAGCTCAGTATCCGACACATCATCAAATAGATACAGTCACTAATATTCAAAATGATTTAAAAGATAAAAAAATGCCTTTATTGTTGCAGTGGGATCAACGTTGGGGTTATAAAATGTATGGGGACGATATGATGGCTATTAATGGTTGTGGTCCCACATGCTTATCTATGGTGGTCAGTTATTTAACCCAAAATGGAAGATATAGTCCTTATTATATGGCAAAATATAGTGAACAAAATGGATATTATAGTGATGAAGGAACTTCCTGGCAGTATATGATTAGAGGGGCAGAAGCCTGTGGTGTTTATGCCAAACAACTTAGCTTGGATGAAAAACTGATTCAACAGGAGTTAATGCAGGGGCATCCAATTATCTGTAGTGTTTCAAAAGGCATTTTTACATTATCTGGTCATTTTATTGTATTAGCCGGTTGTCAAAACAATCAAATTTTGGTATATGATCCCAATAGTCGCCAAAAGAGTCATTATTATGATTTTGATGAATTTTCTCATCAAATTAGAAATTTATGGGTTTATAGTAAGAATAGTTTTTGACTATTCTTTTTTTGTATTATAAAATAAACAAAAATGGAGGTGTATATATATATGAAAATTTCTGAAATTCTAAAAAAGAAGGCAACAATTTCTTTTGAAGTTTTTCCGCCAAAAAATAAAGAAGGGGATATCTCATCTATTTATTATACGATTGAAGAACTGTCTCAGCTTCACCCTGATTTTATTAGTGTGACTTATGGGGCAGGAGGTTCTACTAAGGGAAAAACTGTTGAAATTGCTTCAACCATTAAAAATAAATATCATATTGAATCAGTGGCTCATCTGACTTGTATTTCATCAACACCGGATGAAATTATTGAGATGTGTCAACAATTAAAGGACAACAATATTGAAAATATTTTATCTTTACGTGGCGACTATCCCAAAGATGGATTGCCTCATGAAGCATCTTTTCATTATGCTAAAGAACTCAATACATTTATTTCAGAACATTTTCCAGGTGATTTTTGTTTGTCTGGAGCCTGTTATCCAGAAGTTCATCAGGAAGCAAACTGCTTAGAAGATGATATCAATGCATTAAAAGAAAAAGTAGATGCTGGAGCTGAGTATTTAATTACACAGATTTTCTATGATAATCATTATTATTATCGTCTTGTTAAGGAAGCAAGAAAAAGAGGAATTCAAGTTCCGATTATTGCAGGAATTATGCCAGTGACACATTCTAAATCGTTATTAAGAACAGCAAAACTCTGTGGATGTTCTATTCCTTATGAATTATCAACAATGATTGAATCTTACTATCATTATCCAGAGGCAATGAAAGAAATTGGGATTAATTATGCTGTACATCAAATCATTGAATTGATTACAAATGGCGTTGATGGTATTCATATTTATACAATGAATAAACCAGAAATTGCAAAAGCTATATTTGAAAGTATTCCTACGGTATTGAAAGAATTGAATCATGAATAAAAAAGCGATTAGACATTATTTGAATGCACAAACGATTATGGATGACAATACGGAAAGTTTGATAGATGAGTGTATTCAAGAAGTTCAATCATGTGCTGAATTTAAAGCAACTTATCGCTGCTTTCATTTGACCCATCAGCCATTGATGCTTAAAGAAGTGCAATGTATTCTCTCATCGGATGACTTGTCTTTTTACTTTCAGGACTGTCATGAATGTATGGTTATTGCCTGTACTTTAGGAATTGCTATTGATCGAAAGATTAAATATTATGAGCATCTGAATATGGCAAAGGCAATTGTTTTTGATGCTGTCAGCAATGTTTATTTAGAAGAATGTTGTGATCAGTATGAACAAACATTGGATTTAGGCCGTTATACTTTTCGTTTTGCGCCAGGATATGGAGATATTCCCTTATCCTTGAATCAGACATTGGCCTCTTTATTGCAGATAGATAAAAAAATAGGAGTCAGTTTAATTTCATCAGGATTGATGATTCCAATGAAATCTATGATTGGCATTGTGGGTATTGGTTTGCAATTAAAAAAGACATGTTTATCATGTGTACGTAAAGAAGAATGTGAATTGAGAAAAGGGGGACAAAGATGTTACGTGATCGATTAAAGAATGATTTATTGATTTTTGATGGAGCGATGGGTTCACAGCTCCAACAAAGAGGTATGCAGGCGGGAGAAATTCCTGAAG
>CALUZM010000066.1 GCA_944325245.1 uncultured Massilimicrobiota sp.
ACCTAAAACAGAAAGTTCTTTCTTATATCCATCAAAAAATGATAGAGAGAAGCATTCTTGCTGGTCAACAAACTGTTTTGTATAGCGTTGCGGACGGATAAATGCATAAACAACGTTTTGTCCCCATAAAACACCCATACCGCCCCAAGAAGCTGTCATCGTATTGACTTTTTGATGATCACCAGCCGTTATAAGCATCCAGTCTTTGCCAATGGCCTGAAAAGCATTCATATCTAGAGTATTTATATCTATTTTTTCAAATGCCATCATTCTTCCTCCTTTTTCCTGATTATAACATAATATATGCAAAAAATATGAAATATAAAGAGGTGAAACCATAAAAATGAAAAAAATCATCAAAATCATTTCAATCATTATCTTGATTTTGACAATATTTATCATGGGTATCACTTTATATATTGGAAATTATTTATATGACTATACCCTCAATCCCCATTCTAATCATTCCTTATTTGATAGTGAACTTTATCAAAAAGATACCCAAGATGCTCAAAAATGGTTAGAAGATAAGAGTGTTCATCTTTCTATTTCAAGTTATGATGATCTTTTTTTACATGCTTATTATGTTGAACAGGACAATCCTATCTATGTCATTATGGTTCATGGTTATCGCAGTGATGGGGCGAGTATCATTTCTCCTATTCAACATTTTTATCAGGAAGGTTATAATTTGTTAATACCTGATTTGAGAGGACATGGACAAAGTGAAGGTGATTATATTGGGATGGGCTGGGATGATCGCTTGGATATTATGGGCTGGATTGACTATATTTTATCGAAAAATCAGCAGGCACAGATTATTTTATACGGTGTTTCTATGGGTGGTGCGACTGTGATGAATGTGGCAGGAGAGAATTTGCCAACGCAAGTCAAAGCTGTCATAGAGGATTGTGGATATACCAGTGTCTGGGATGTCTTTCAAACGCATTTTCCTATGTCAAAATGGCAAAGTGAAATCGCCTTGAATATGGCAAGCATTGTGACGAAAATCAGAGCTGGATATAATCTCAAAGATGTTCAGCCGATACAGCAGGTTCAAAAAAGTCATGTGCCGATTCTTTTTATTCATGGTAGTGATGATGATTTTGTCCCCTGTGAAATGGTTAATGAACTATATGATCAAGCTAACTGTCCTAAAGAGAAATTGATTATCCAAGGTGCCAGCCATGCCTGCAGCTGTTCAGTCGATCCTCAAACCTACTATCAGAAAATCTTTCAATTTATTCAACGTTATACAAAAAGATAGATGTCTAAAATGACATCTATCTATGCTATACTTGAACGCATTTGATTTTTTAATTCATATAAGATGTGACGAACCTCTTCGATATCTTCAATAATATCATAGATTTTTTGTCTTTGTTCAGTAGAAATACCCTCATCTTTTGAGAATTCCAGAAGTTTTTCTAACACCTGATATGTGTATTCATTTGCCTGATTCAGTTGATCCATTGTTTTCCCTCCTTTATATGACCAAGTGTATACCAATAACCATGAATATCATGGAAACGTAATGATAACTCCATTTTTGATGAAGAACAAGTAAAATCATAAAAAATAGACTCCATATACAAAGTTGCATGATGAATAAATCAATAGGAATTGGAAGTGATAATACCATTAATACTATAACATGAATTGTGATATAAAAACATAAATATTTCATCCATTGCCAGATATATAATCGCATTTTCTGCTGCCAATTTAAGCGTAAAGATATAAAAGTATGTAGACAGAGATATTGGTAAACAATCTGATAGAAAACAAGGCTCCAAAAGATTTGAATCGCTAAAAATAAGAAATAACGAAAATCAAAAAATGGATAATGAAAAATCAGATAGGGTGTGAGCTCACCATAGAGCTGCTTGCATAACCAGAGTATCAGGCTATAGATTAAAGAAGTTTTAATCCATTTCATCTGGATGTAGTTGACCATGATCTAAACGATATATATGTGTATAGTGAATATCTGGTAAATAATCATGTGCAGCAATCATGATAGTACGTCCCTGGTCATGTAAATCGTTAATCATCTGACAGAAAGTTTGAATGGATTTTTGGTCTAAACCGCGTGTTGGTTCATCCAATAAAATCAACTGCTGATCTTCCATGATGGCTTGAATGATTCCAACTTTCTGACGCATACCCACAGAAAAGTTTTTGAGTTTCATACGTTCATAATAAGGTAAATCGAATTCTCGACAAAGTTTTTCTACCAAAACAGGATCATAATGATTTTTGAGTGAGGCTAGAAATTTGAGATTATATTCCAGAGTTTCATTTTCTAAAAAACCTGGATTTTCAATTAAAGCGCCAATGGATAAATCTTTGTCTTTTTCAATGCTGCCACTCATAGGTTTGATAATATCACAAATGAGTTTAAACAGAGTTGATTTTCCAGAACCATTGATGCCATGAATATAAACCAGTTCCTGATCATCAAGGTGTAACGATAAATCATGTAAAACAAGATGTCTATGAAATGCTATATTTAAATCTTTAATATCTAACATAAGTCCTCCTTAAAATAATTGAGTAAAGCTAATGTGAAATAAAAAATTGATAAAAACAGGTAAAGCTAAGAAAATAAAATTCTTTTTTTGACCAACCTGTAAATAAATGATGGT
Organism: uncultured Massilimicrobiota sp.; assembly: GCA_944325245.1. Classification (GTDB taxonomy): domain Bacteria; phylum Bacillota_I; class Bacilli_A; order Erysipelotrichales; family Coprobacillaceae; genus Allocoprobacillus. The sequence goes on from CALUZM010000066.1 coordinate 2,649, forward strand.
ATTTTCCAGTAAGGTAACCAAAAGATTGAAAATCATAAATACAATTGTTACAAACATTGCATCAGAGGGAATGCCTCCAAAAAAGAAGGCATAGCTCATATAAATTATCAGTGTATAAATAAATCCCAGACCAACAAAAAGTATATAGACAGATGTGTAAAATGTCTGTTCTCCAAGTCTTGTGATCAGGGGATATAAAAGTGCGTTGATACGTGAGACAATCTGATAATTCATTAATAAAAAGACATTATTCATATAGACACATAAATAATTGGAATAAATCAAGCAGATTGTATAAGTGTTCTTACCACAAAGGATGGGTGAAGCAAGCAACATAAGAATCAAGATGATGATCATTTTTATATCAAGCAATCTGATAAGTTTTCTAGTCATAATTTTCTCTCCTTATACAAAAGAGTTGAAAACAAAAGAGAGAAATCATGCTATAGATGAGAAAACAAATTCCATAAATCATAAAATGGGAAAAGCCAAAAGGATTTTCACGTACATGTTCCAGTCCTAAAGCAACGAGATTGTTGATTTGAATAAGAAAAGCAGCTTCGGGAACAGGAAGATATCCCTGAATTAATGCAGGAAATAAAACGAGCAGAATGCCTAAAATGACACCACAACAGCGATAGACATACTTGTTGGTTATTAAAGCCTGTAAAGAAAAGATGATACTGGATACCAATGCATATCCTAGTGCTGTCATGATAAAAAAAGCAATCAGATTTATGACTTCATGAGAAAAAAGAAGTTGTGTGGTTATATAATATCCTTCTGGATAACTCATGCTTTGAAAATGAACAGGTGCTAAAAACAAATGACTGATGGCTAGCAGGATGAATTCCATCATCAAAACAACAATACCGGAAAGAACGATATTTTTAATAAAGCTTTCCAGGTAGTAATGTTGTCTTGTCAGACGCACCTCAATCATGTATGAAGCGTGGTTTTGATGCATGTTCAAAATATCATAGGACATGATATTTGGTAACAGCAACATAAATAAAATAAATAGAATTGGGTTTGTACCAATGCGAAACAGACTATAGTAAAATTCCAGACCGGCATTGGGATAGGCCTGCTGATATCCAGCTTGCGCAAAGATGGATTGTTGAAAACTATAAATCATACTGATAACCATTAATATCAATATGACGAGACATAATATCAATTTTTCTTTTGAAAGAAATGCTTTCCATAAGAAGCGGTGTTCTTTCATGTTATTCATTCTCCTTTCCGTAATCATTTTATCTTTTACACCATAACAGATTGAGGTAAAAAAATATCAAAAGTGTGCCAAAAATGCACAAACAGGAGTGAAAGTGGCATTTTTTTGGTGAAAATAGAGAGTACAATAAAGATGAAGTAGAGGAGGAGAATCATGAGAGCATTTATTTGTATGGATGACGAAGAGTGTATAGAAACAATTAAACATCTATTGGATGAAATCGAAATGGAAGAAGATATTGTTGTAGATAGTTATCAGCATTATGTGAATATGTTGCGTATGAATCAGAAAGCCAGTTATGATATTGCGTTTATTGGGGATCGTATTGATGGAGAAAATGGTTTTCAGATGGGGGCATTGCTTTATGATGCCTGTCCTGAATGTTTTATTATTTATGTTGGTGATGATTATTTACATATGCATGAAAGCTTTAGAGCCCATGGCTTTCAGATGTTTTTAAAAAAAGAGCTCAAACATTTATTAGCTGGTGAATTTCAAAGGATATGGAAACAGTATCGTATTTTAAATCAACAGGTTATTTTTTATTTGAATGATGGTCGTATTCGTCGTTTTATGCCTAGTGAAATCTGTTATATTGAAAACAGTCGTTTTCAGACACAGGTCGTGACGCAGCATCAGCGTTATTATGGTCAGTTTCAAGATCTGACAAGATTAAAAGCGAAACTGTTGAAACATTCTTTCTTTCAGATGCATCCACGTTATTTTGTGAATATGCATTCTATTTTATTGATTCGTAATGGTGAATTGGAACTGACAAATGGAGATTGTGTGCCCACTTCTGTAATGAATAAGGAATTGATTAATGATGCGATTCAATCATTTATTTATACGCTTTAAAAGACGAATAAATATTGAAAAAAAACATGAAAAATGATATTATTCAGTTAGTTATACAACTGACGGAAGTGGAATGGACCACATGGAGTATAATGTTAAAGAGTCGACCGTCTGGGCAAATGTCTGGACGTTTAGGCTCTTTTTTTGGTTTTTCACAAATTGATAGCGATATCAATAGTCAAAAACATGAATTTATGATATAAAGAAAGTGTCAAGAAGTCCTGAAAATAAAAAAAGAAAGGGTGTTTAATGATGTTAACGGATGTTGAAATTGCACAAAGTGCAAAGATGAAACCAATTCAAGAAATAGCAAAAAAAGTGGGATTGGATGAAGATGATTTAGAGCTATATGGAAAATATAAAGCCAAAATCTCTTTGGAAGCCATTGGAAAGCTGAAAGAACGTGAAGATGGAAAACTGATTTTGGTCACTGCAATTAATCCAACACCAGCAGGTGAAGGAAAAACCACAACAATGATTGGCTTATCTCAGGCTTTAAATAAGCTAGGAAAGAAATCTGTTGTGGCGATGCGTGAACCAAGTCTAGGACCATGCTTTGGAATCAAAGGTGGTGCTGCTGGTGGTGGTTATGCCCAGGTTGTACCAATGGAAGATATTAATTTACATTTTACAGGAGATATTCATGCAATTACGACTGCGAATAACTTAATTGCAGCGATGCTGGATAATTCTATTCAACAGGGAAATCCATTAAATATAGATACACGTCAGATTGTCTGGAAACGTTGTGTAGACTTAAATGATCGTGCGTTAAGACATATTGTTGTGGGTCTTGGTGGAAAGGTTAATGGTGTTCCAAGAGAAGATGGTTTTGATATTTCTGTTGCCAGTGAAGTCATGGCGATTTTATGTCTGGCAACATCATTAGAAGATTTAAAACAACGTGCAGGACGCATGATTGTTGCCTATAATTATGATGGTGAACCAGTGACTGTTGATGATATTCAAGCAACAGGAGCCGTAGCATTATTATTAAAAGATGCGATTAAACCTAATTTAGTACAAACTTTAGATCATACACCAGTCTTTGTTCATGGTGGTCCATTTGCGAATATTGCGCATGGATGTAATTCTGTGATGGCAACAAAACTGGCTATGAAACTAGGAGATTATGCGATTACAGAAGCAGGATTTGGAGCGGATTTAGGTGCTGAAAAATTCTTAGATATCAAATGTCGTCAAGCGGGATTAAAACCAGATGCTGTGGTGATTGTCGCAACGGTGCGTGCCTTAAAGATGCATGGTGGTGTCAATAAAGCAGATTTAGCTCAGGAAAATTTAGATGCTTTAAGAAAAGGAATTGAAAACTTAGAAAAACATATTGAAAATATTCATAAATATCATTTACCTAGTGTGGTTGCGATTAATGCTTTTCCAACAGATAGTGAAGCAGAACTTCAGCTGTTAAGAGATATCTGTCAGCAAAAAGGTGTTGATGTGGCCATCAGTGAAGTATGGGCTAAAGGAGCAGATGGTGGTATTGACTTGGCTGAAAAATTATTAAATGTCTTAGAAACAAAAGAAGCTCATTTTGAACCTCTTTATGATTTGGATTTATCTATTGCTGATAAGATTAAAGTCATTGCCAGAGAAATCTATGGGGCTGATGATGTGACTTTCACAAAGAAAGTTATCAATAAAATGAAGAAATATGAAGCACAAGGTTTAGGAAAACTTCCTATCTGTGTTGCCAAAACACAATACTCATTATCAGATGATCCAACATTACTTGGAAGACCAACTGGTTTTGTTGTGAAAATTAATGATTTGATTCCTAATACAGGAGCAGGATTTTTGGTAGCTATCAGTGGTGATATTATGCGTATGCCAGGTTTACCTAAAAAACCAGCAGCTGTGAATATGGATATAGATGAAGATGGAAAAATTGTCGGATTATTTTAATGAAAGGATGAGAGTTTGAATGAAAGTTGCAGTGATTATGGGTTCTACAAGTGATTTACCAAAAGTAGAACCAGCCGTACAAATTTTAAAAGATTATGGTGTTGATGTACAGGTCAGATGTTTATCAGCACATCGTGCCCATCAAGGATTGAGTGCGTTTATGAAAGAAGTCAATGAAAATGGGACAGAAGTTGTGATTACAGCGGCTGGTATGGCTGCTGCCTTACCTGGGGTTGTAGCATCACAGACTGTTTTACCAGTTATTGGAGTCCCACTTAGTGGAGCGACTTTAGATGGTATGGATGCCCTGCTTTCTATTGTTCAGATGCCTTCAGGGATTCCTGTTGCGACAGTGGCTATTAATGGAAGCAAGAATGCGGCTTATTTAGCTTTACAGATTATGGCCATCAAACATGATGAAATCAAAGAGCAATTACAAAAAGAACGTCAGAATATGGAAGAACAGGCTTTAAAAGCGAATCAGGAAGTTATCGAAAAATTTCAATAAAGGAGACAAAACAATGGCAAAATTATTATATGAAGGAAAAGCAAAACAAGTTTATGAAACAGAAAATCCAAATGAATATATGATTCATTATAAGGATGATGCGACAGCTGGCAATGGTGCTAAACATGATCAGTTTGAAGGAAAAGGTGTTTTAAATAACACAATTTCTTGTATTATTTTTGATATGCTTGAAGAAGCAGGAATCAAGACACATATGATTAAAAAATTAAATGATCGTGATATTTTAGTTAAAAAGGTAGATATTTTCCCACTTGAAGTCATTATCAGAAATATTACAACAGGATCTTTCTGTAAGAGATTAGGAGCGAAAGAAGGGATTGTTTTAGATGAACCAATCTTTGAATTAAGCTATAAAAATGATGATTATGGAGATCCATTGATTAATGATGATCATGCGGTTGCTTTAGGACTTGCGACTCGTGATGAATTAAAATATATCCGTGAAACAACTTTAAAGATTAATGAATTATTGAAAGCATTTTTCTTGAAATTAAATTTAAAATTGGTTGATTTTAAAATTGAATTTGGAAAAACAGCTGATGGAGAAATCTTATTAGCAGATGAAATTTCACCTGATTCTTGTCGTTTATGGGATGTCAATACAAACCAGAAATATGACAAAGATGTCTTTAGACAAGATATTGGAGATTTAATTGAAACATATAAAGCAGTTTTAGCAAGAATGGAAAATAAATAAGGAGAAAACATATGGATTATAAAAAAGCTGGCGTTGATATTGAAGCTGGATATAAATCAGTAGAATTAATGAAAGAACATGTCAAAGCTACAATGCGCCCTGAAGTCCTAGGAGGACTTGGGGGCTTTGCAGGGGCTTTTGATTTAAGTGCGATTAAAAATATGGATGAACCTGTTTTATTATCAGGAACTGATGGTTGTGGAACAAAGGTGAAATTGGCTTTTGTGATGGATAAACATGACACAATTGGGATTGATGCTGTGGCCATGTGTGTCAATGATATTGCATGTAGTGGGGGAGAACCTTTATTTTTCTTGGACTATATTGCCTGTGGAAAAAATTATCCAGAAAAAATTGCCACAATTGTCAGTGGCGTGGCGCAAGGTTGCATTCAATCAGAATGTGCATTAGTTGGTGGAGAAACAGCAGAACATCCTGGTTTAATGCCTGAAGATGATTATGATTTGGCTGGTTTTGCTGTAGGTGTTGTGGATAAAAAGGATATTATTGATGGTTCTACAATCAAAGCTGGCGATGTTTTGGTTGGTATTGCTTCTAGTGGAGTGCACAGCAATGGTTTTTCACTTGTCAGAAAAGTCTTTGATATCACAAAAGAATCTTTAGAAACATATTATGATGAATTAAATGGAACATTGGGTGAAACATTATTAACACCAACAAGAATCTATGTGAAAGCTTTAAAGAATATCAAAAAAGCTGGAGTTAAAGTGAAAGGATGTTCTCATATCACAGGTGGAGGATTTTATGAAAATGTTCCAAGAATGTTACCAGATCATGCTTTAGCAGTTATTCGTAAAGACAGTTACCCAATCCCACCAATTTTCCATTTGATTCAAAAGAACGGACAAATTGAAGAAAAGATGATGTATAATACGTTTAATATGGGACTAGGAATGGTTATTGCTTTAGATCCTGCAGATGTTGACACAGCTATGAAAGCCATTGAAGCAGCAGGCGATCAATGTTATGTTGTAGGACATATTGAAGAAGGAGAAAAAGGAGTTCAATTATGTTAAAGATTGCCGTGATGATATCTGGTGGTGGAACAGACCTGCAGTCTATCATTGATGCCTGCCAGGCAGGAAAAATCAATGGAACGATTGAGCTAGTGATTTCTAATCGTCAAAAAGCTTATGGCTTAGAACGTGCCAAAAAAGCTGGCATTGAAACAGCAGTAATCAAAAAGAATGATGCATTGATTGTTTCGATGCTTAAGGAAAGAAAGATTGATTTGGTTGTTTTGGCTGGCTATTTAGCTATTTTAACTGATGAACTCATTGATGCCTATCCAAATCAGATTATCAATATTCATCCTTCATTGATTCCTTCTTTTTGTGGAGCAGGTATGTATGGCATACATGTTCATGAGGCTGTCTTAAATAGAGGTGTGAAAGTTAGTGGGGCCACTGTGCATTTTGTTAGCAGTGAAATAGATGGTGGTCCTATCATTAAGCAGGAGGCTTGTGATATTTCTGATTTAGATAAAGCTGAAGATATTCAGGCAAGAGTTTTAGAAATTGAACATCGCATTTTACCTGAAGTTGTTGGGTTATATTGTGATGGAAGAATAAAAGTAGAAAATGGAAGGGCAAAGGTGATTTAAGTGAAAAGAGCTTTGATTTCTGTAACAAATAAAGAGGGTATTGTTGATTTTGCATCAGGTTTAGTGAAACTGGGGTTTGAAATTGTATCTACTGGTGGAACAATGAAAGTCTTAGAAGACAATGGTGTGAAATGTATTGCGATTGATGATGTCACTGGTTTTCCTGAAATGTTGGATGGAAGAGTGAAAACATTACATCCTAAAGTTCATGGTGGTTTATTATTTAAAAGAGATAATCCTGAACATGTCAAAACAATTCAGGAACATGGAATACAACCTATTGATTTGGTTTGTGTGAATTTATATGAATTTGAAAAAGCTTTAAGAGCTGGAAAACCAATGGAAGAAATGATTGAAAATATTGATATTGGTGGACCTTCTATGATTAGAAGTGCTGCTAAAAACTTCAAAGATGTTTTGATTGTGACTGATCCTAGTGATTATACAAAAGTTTTAGAAGCAATTGAAAACAATCAGGATGATTATGATTTCAGATTACATTTAGCTTATAAAGCATTTAGTACAACAGGAGCTTATGATGCGATGATTTCACGTTACTTTGCTGATGTGTGTCATGATGAATTCCCTGAAATATTAAATATTTCATTAAAGAAAGTAGAACATTTGCGTTATGGTGAAAACTCTCAGCAGGCTGCTAACAAATATGAAGATACATATGTTCAAAAATCATTATTAGATTATGAACAATTACATGGAAAAGAAATTTCTTTCAATAATGTCAATGATTTATATGGAGCAGTGGCTTTAGTCAGAGAATTTGGTAATCAGATTGTCACAGCTGCTATTAAACATTCAACACCTTGTGGGGTTGCAATTGGGAAAACAGGTTATGATTCTTATATGAAAGCTTATGAAGCAGATCCACAATCTATCTTTGGTGGCATTGTTGCTGTGAACTATAAAATTGATAAACAAACGGCTGAGCAGATGCATAAGATTTTCTTAGAAATTGTAGCTGCACCTGATTTTGATGAAGATGCTTTAGAAGTCTTAAAGAAAAAGAAAAATTTGCGTATCTTAAAATTAAAGAATTTAGATGCCAGAGATGCCAAATATGATATTAAATATCTTGAAGGTAAAGTACTTGTTCAAGAGTTAAATACAAAGATGATTGATGAAATGAAAGTTGTTACTGAAGCAAAACCAACACCAGAACAATTAACAGATATGGAATTTGGTATGAAAGTTGTCAAATATGTGAAATCAAATGCCATCTGCATTGTTAAAGACGGTGTCACTCTTGCAATTGGTGGAGGACAGACTTCACGTGTCTGGGCCTTAGAAAATGCGATTAGAAATAATCCAGATAAAGATTTCCATGGTTCTGTTCTTGCAAGTGATGCATTCTTCCCATTTAATGACTGTGTAGATGTTGCCGCTAAAGCTGGTGTGGCAGCTATTATTCAACCAGGTGGAAGTATCAGAGATCAGGATTCTATTGATTTGTGTAATGAAAAGAATATTCCAATGGTCTTTAGTGGATATAGACATTTTAGACATTAAAACTGAAATGCGAGGAGGCAAACATGAAAGTATTAGTTATTGGTAGTGGTGGTCGTGAACATGCGATTGCTTATGCTTTACATAAAAGTCAGAAAGTTGATGAAATTCATGCAATACCAGGTAATCCTGGTATTGCCCAAATTGGAACTTGTCATCCTGGCAATGTAGAAGATTTAGATGGTATTTTAAAATTTGTTGAAGACAATGCGATTGATTTTACAGTGATTGGACCTGAGGTGCCATTATGCATGGGACTGGCTGATTTACTGGAAAGTCATGGACATAAAGTTTTTGGACCAACAAAACAGGCTGCAACTTTGGAAGGAAGCAAAGCTTTTTCTAAAGATTTCATGAAAAGACATCATATTCCTACAGCTGCTTATCAGGAAGTGCATTCTTATGATGAAGCCGTTGCAGCTTTATCATCATTTGCTTATCCTGTGGTTGTGAAAGCAGATGGTTTAGCAGCAGGGAAAGGTGTTGTCATCTGTGAAGATGAAGATATGGCAAAAAAGACATTAAAAGATATGATGATTGATGGGGCTTTAGCTGGAGCTGGAAGTACTGTTGTCTTAGAAGAGTTCTTAACAGGATTTGAATGCTCACTCCTTTGTTTTACTGATGGAGAAACAATTGTTCCAATGGTTAGTGCCAAAGATCATAAACAGATTTATGACGGAAATAAAGGACCAAATACCGGGGGAATGGGAACTGTTTCACCAAATCCATTCTTGCCTGAAGGAATGGATGAAGTCTTCCAAAAAGATATCCTAGAACCTTTTATGGCTGGTTTAAAAGCAGATCATATGGATTATAGAGGGGTTGTCTTTATTGGACTTATGATTGAAAATCAAAAAGCCAAAGTGCTTGAGTTTAATGTTCGTTTTGGTGACCCAGAAACACAATCTATTTTGTTGCGTTTAGATAGTGATTTGTTTGATATTATGTATGCTGTGAGTACCAAAACATTGAAAGATGTGGAGATCAAATGGAAAGATGAACATGCGGCTTGTCTCGTTTTAGCTAGTGTTGGATATCCTGGTAGCTATCCAAAAGGCATGGTTATTACAGGGCTAGATCAGGTTGCTGATGATATTGTTGTCTTCCATGCGGGAACTGCAGTTAATGACAATGGAGATATTGTAACCAATGGTGGACGTGTTTTAAATATTTGCGCTTTAGGACAAAGTTTAGAGGAAACAAGAGACAAAGTCTATCAAGCAGCGCAAGTCATTGATTTTCAAGGGAAATACTATCGAAAAGACATTGGATTAAATTGAGGTGAAAAGATGAGTAAAGTCTATCGTGTATATGTAGAAAAAAAGGAAGCCTATGCTGTTGAGGCCAATGAATTATTGAATAATATTCAAACACAGTTAAAAATCACAACAATTTCATCTTTAAGTGTTGTGAATCGTTATGATATTCAAGGTGTGACTCAAGACGTCTTGAATCAGGGAATTCCGACTATTTTAAGTGAACCTATGGTTGATCAGGTTTATTTGGAAAATTATCCAGTGTCTACTGGAGCAAGAGTTTTTGCAATTGAATTTTTACCTGGGCAATATGATCAAAGGGCAGATGCCTGTGAACAATGCTTCCAAGTATTAACAGGAGAAAAAAATGTCAAAGTAAAATGTGCTAAATTACTTGTTTTCATGGGTGAATTAACTGATGAAGATATGAAACGTATTCAGGATTATCTGATTAACCCTGTTGATCAGCGTCAGGCATCATTAGAAAAACCAGAAGATTTGAGTGATGATGATGTTCATATTGATCCTGTTCCAGTCATTGATGGTTTTATTGATATGAGTGATGATGATTTAAAAGCTTATATTCAGGATAATGGCATGGCTATGAATGAAGATGATTTGAAAGTGACTCAAGATTATTTCAAAAATGAGGAACATAGAAATCCAACAGAAACAGAATTAAAGGTTTTGGATACTTATTGGTCAGATCATTGTCGTCATACAACTTTTGCAACTATTATTACAGATTTAGATATCGAAAATGGTGCGTTTAAAGAAATCTTAGAAAAAGATGTAGAAAACTATAAAACATCACGTCATTTGGTTTATGGTGTCAATACAGATCGTCCATTGACTTTGATGGATTTAGCAACGATTTCTATGAAAGAATTAAGAAAAACAGGTTATTTGGATGATATGGAAGTGTCTCAGGAAATTAATGCCTGTTCTGTAGAATTAACTGTTCATACTGATCAGGGTGATGAAGACTGGCTGTTGATGTTTAAAAATGAAACACATAATCATCCAACAGAAATTGAACCATTTGGTGGAGCAGCGACTTGTTTAGGTGGAGCGATTCGTGACCCATTATCAGGACGTGCCTATGTTTATCAGTCAATGCGTATTACTGGTGCTGGAGATCCAAGACAACCATTGGATGAAACAATGAAAGGAAAGCTTCCACAACGTAAAATCTGTCAGGAAGCAGCCCATGGTTTTTCTAGCTATGGAAATCAGATTGGTTTAACAACTGGTTTTGTACATGAAGTTTATGATGAAGGCTTTTTAGCAAAACGTATGGAATTAGGAGCTGTTGTAGCAGCTGCACCAAAAGATCAGGTGAAACGTTTAGAACCATTAAAGGGACATAT
>CALUZM010000067.1 GCA_944325245.1 uncultured Massilimicrobiota sp.
CTTGGCTTTAACATTTTCAGCTGACTCATGTTTTCACTACCAAATCCTTTTGGTGCAACTGTTATCTTTAACTGATCACCTGCAACAATTTCATAACGAATAAACGCAGGTGTATTATCCATTGTATTTTTTCTATCAAAAACCGGATCATCAACAATACTTTTTCTTAAATATCCCTGCTGATATCCTTGTCTAACTCCTTCATTGATTGCTTCTTGAAGGGATCCTTGTACATGAACATCCTGACCCATTTCCACAAAAACACAAGCCATACCCGTATCTTGACAAATTGGCATCGTTGATGTGCGTGCGATATCAGCATTTTTTCTTAAAATACCAAGTGTTTCTTTGGCTAATTCCCCATCTTCATTTTGATAGGCATCAAAAATAGCTTTTTGCACATCTTGAGGCAGTTCATAATTTGCTTCCATGCACAATGATTTGACAGCTTCAATAATTTGTTCCTGTTTGATCTCTCTCATATTTTTCACCCTCTTTATGTGTTTCATTATATATAATTTTTCATGCTATCACAAGAAAAAAAGGACTAAAGAAGATGTCCCTGTAATTCTTGAAGTGATGGATAATATAAGCAATAGTATCTTAATGACATCAGCTCAACTGCTGTCAAAAGACTATGCTTACCTGTTTTACGATTTTCTGAACGTCCTAAAATCAGTTTATGATCAATTGGAATTTTTAAATCTAATTGTGGATGACATGTTATAAGAACAACTTTACATTTAGACTTCTTTAAATATTGGAATATCTTAGAATTACTATTAGCAAAATAACCATTCACCGTCATAATAATCGCCACACTATCTTCATTAAGCTCCTTAGCACATTCTAACTGACGCGAAGAATCCATATAAGCCATTGTAAATTTCTCCAGCATCAACAAATCCGTTTGAAAATGCAAGGCAGCACTTTGTGAAAACTGTGTTCCAAAGAATGCCACTGACTCACTATCATGAATGAGTTTTAAAATAGCATCAACTTCTTTCCAATCTAAAAATTGAGGCAAATCAGAAATATATCGAATGACCTGCTGAATATATTGCTGTGTTGCCTGTTCAGGATGGTCTCTCATCATTTCTAGTGGAATATTAATCAAATTATTAAACTTTTTATCATGAGAATGAAATGTATAGCATTCATGTTTTAAATGCGCAAAATTTTCATATCCCAATGCTCTGCAAAAGCGTGAAATCGTAGCTGGAGAAACAAAACACTCAGCAGCCAACTCACTAATTCTCATATCAGCAATACGATAGAAATTATTTGCCATAAACCACGCAATTTGATAATTGGTATCATTTTCCTGTGCAGTATCTAAAAATATGATTAATCTATAAAACAAATTTTTCACTCTACATCCCCCTGTAAAATATATTTTCCAGATAAATTGGCACTTAAATAACCTTCCTCTTCATTGGCTTCTACAAGAATAGAGTCATTGTCTAAAGTAAAAACAAGCTGACAATTTTCTTGATGAGATAAATAACAAGTTGCTTTTTGATGTGATGCATCTACATAACTGGCATAATCTCCAATACCTGACTGATTGAGTTCAAATTGAAAATGAAATCCTTTCTGATTGTCATCTTCATAAACATATAACAACATATCCTGATACTGATATATCTTTCCATTTGTAAATTCTTCTTTTGAATATGATAATGTTTGTGATGATGCAGATAAATGGCATCCCACCAACAAAAGTCCAATCATAAGTAATAGACAAATCTTTTTCATAAAGAGTAAAACCTCCCTATTTCGACTTTATTTGATTATAACATAAAATCATCTATGAAATATAGTGAAATTTATCACCCATCAACCTTATCACATATTTTTTGACAATTTCTTTGAATTTTGAACACATTAACATGTTATATTATAAAGCGTAGTCAGAAATAATTTGTTTTCCCTTCAAATTTGACTACTTCATGATATCCTTTCCCAAACTGATATCAAAAAAAGCAGATGAGGACTCCCACCTCTCTGCTTTTTTATTTTAATACATTTTGATAAACTCTTAATACATTTTTATAAAAAATCTTTTCCACTTCTTCCTGAGATAAACCAGCTGCATACAAAGCTTTTTCGAGCTTTGGCAAATAAGATGCATTCTGAAGTTCCAGATATGGTGGAATTCCATCAAAATCACTACCCAAGCCGATACAATCTATACCAGCCAAATTTTTGATATAAAGAATATGTTTGACAATATCATCAATCTTAGAAAGAGATTGATCGCCATGATTTTCACTAAGAAAATCAGCAGCATAATTCATTCCCATGACACCACCACGTTCTGCTAATTTTAATATCATCTCATCAGTTAAATTACGTGCATGGGGACAAACACTTCTAGCATTAGAATGTGAAGCAACAAATGGCTTTGTTGTGATTTTATAAACATCTTCAAAACCAGCATCAGAAAGATGTGAAACATCAATAATGATACCTAAGCGTTCACATTCCTGAACATAAGCTTTTCCAAATTCAGTTAAACCATTTTCACTATCACATGTATGATAACCATGTTGCGCATCATCCATTGAAAAATTAGGATATCCTATTCCATTAGGAAAATTCCAAGTCAATGTAATCATACGTACACCTAAATCATAATAATGTTGTAAATTTTGAAGGTCATTTTGTATAACAGCACCTTCTTCCAATGTCAACATAGCACTCATACGTTGATGTTTGGCATTATCAATGATATCCTGATAATTTTGAATCACACCAATCATATCAGAATATTGATTCATTTCATGATAAAAAGTATCAATCAGATCATGAGCATATTGCATAGGATGATCAGTCTTATGCAAAGGTGTAAACATTGCAAAATTCTGTAATAAATAATCCCCCTGTTTCATAGTATCCAAACTCAAATGTAAATCATTGTGTTTAAGAGAAATATCTTGACCTGATTGTCTTTTTAAATATATTTCTGAAATTGTATCACAATGCATATCAACAACTTTCATAAATTGCTCCTCCTTATGAAAAATAAATCTCTGTTGTTTTATATAATTTTGTAAGTGATTGTGTTTCTTTAAGCCAATCCATAGCTTCATCTATCTCTTCCTGTGTTAATTCTACAATTCCAAAAGTTGCCAGCTGACAGACATCATAAAGACTTTGCCATAAATCATCAAAATCATGTGTTTCCTTGTCTGCTTGCTCGCTATCAAGATAAGCCCCCATGGCGTGGGCTTTTTTTGTTGCCTCTTCTTTTGTCATTTTTTCACTTCCCTTCTTGAATGAGTCCTAAATGAAGACAGGCATGATATATCCCATCATCTTCTATTGGTTTTGTGACATAAGTTGCCATTTGTTTGAGTTGTTCATTTCCTTGACCCATAGCTACACTGATTGTCGCCTCTTTAAACATATCGACATCATTCAATGAATCTCCAAAAGCAATATATTCATGAAGGCCTAATAAATGCATCAATTGTTGAATTCCTGTCGCTTTAGATAAACCTGCAATTGTGACATCAGCATATGTAGATTCTCCTGGTAAGACATGAACGCCTTTGACTTTTAAAAATGGAGCATAATCATATCCCATAGGTCCATAAACAATCATGGCTTCAACAGGTTGCCCATGATAATGACCAACTGGTGGAATCTGATTATGAAAATATTTTTGCGTCTGTAAAACATACTCATCAGGCTCTTTGGTTATGATACGCTGTTTTGATTTTAAAGTGACTGCATAATCATATTGTTTGGCAATTGCAATCACTTCTTCAACAGCTTGAGGATCCATGAAAGCATGAGATATTTCTTTCTTTTGGGCATCTAAGACCAATTGTCCATTATTACATACAAATCCATCCCATTGAAACATATCCATGATTCCTGTTTTTTTTAAAGAATCTAATCCTCTACCAGATGAAATAATCATATGATAGCCATTTTGCTTTAACATGCGTAATGCTTTTTGTGTAGATAAAGACACTTGATGATGAACATTATCTCGTAATGTTCCATCAACATCAAAACATAATAAAGGTTTCATCATTTTCCTCCTTGTCTTTTTTATTATACAAAAAAACATCTCTATTTGGTATAAGAAAAAAGGAATTTGCTTAATCTACAAATTCCCCATAATCGTTAACCTTCTGTTCACAGACTTTGTGACAGCGTAAACTTTTTTGAATATCAATGATTCTCTGATTAGAAGAGCCTTTATAAATGAGGCGAAGACTTTTTAAAGATAGATCAAAACGTCCATCTACTAATGTATCACATAATGATAAAAGCTCTTTAGCTTCATCTCCTAATTGAAGAATTTCTTCATAAGTATATCCACTATAAATCATCAAATGCAATGATTTATGCTTTTGTAATTGATGAATCAGTGCAATCAATGGACGCGCCTGTAAAAAGGGCTCTCCACCGGAAAATGTCACACCATCCAAAAGAGGATTGCGTAAGATTTCATCAACAATTGTTTCAATATCTTCTTCATAACCACCATCTAAATCCCAACTTTGTGGATTATGACATCCTACACAATGATGCAGACAGCCCTGAGTAAAAACAGTATAACGCAAACCCGGACCATCAACTATGGAATCATTCACAACACCATGTAATCTAATCTTCATTGAGTCCATGTTTCACACGATCTTTTTCTTCTGCTCTTTTCGCATCATTGAAACGATCTAGCGTGCCTACCAGATAACCTGTGATACGACGAATTCTTTCAAAACCTTCGTGTTGTGTTTCACTGCGCCCACACTTTGGACATACATCATCAATAATGCCATTATAGCCACAGACAGGATCACGATCTACCGGATGATTGATAGCCCCATATCCCATGTTTGCATCATGCATTGCTCTCACAATTTTTTCAAATGCCATCAAATTCTTTGTTGGATCTCCATCCATTTCAATATAACTGATATGGCCTCCATTCGTTAATTCATGATAAGGGCCTTCAATTTTAATTTTATCAAAAGCACTGATTGGATAATAAACGGGTACATGAAAACTGTTTGTATAATATTCTCGATCAGTTACACCTTCTATTTTTCCGTAAAGCTCTCTATCCAATTTCACAAAACGTCCAGATAAACCTTCAGCTGGTGTTGCTATTAAGGAGAAATTCAATTGATATTTTTGTGATGCTTCATCTACTCTACGACGCATATGTGCCACAATCTGTAATCCTAAAATCTGAGCTTTTTCACTTTCACCATGATGATAGCCTATTAAAGACTTAAGGGTTTCAGCTAACCCAATAAAACCAATGGTTAGAGTCCCATGTTTTAAAACTTCTCTCACTTCATCATTGGGACTTAGTTTTTCGGAATCCATCCATACACCTTGACCCATTAAAAATGGATAATTCATGACTCTTCTTTTACATTGAATTTCAAATCTTTCTAACAATTGATCGATGCATAAATCAATAAGCTGATCTAATTTTTCAAAAAACTCATCTATATCTCCTTTAGATTTGATTGCTAAACGAGGTAAATTAATGGAAGTAAAGCTCAAATTGCCACGTCTAGGAGACACTTCTCGAGTAGGATCATAAACATTTCCCATCACTCTTGTTCGACATCCCATATAAGCAATTTCCGTTTCTGGCGTTCCTTTATAGTACTGCTTATTAAACGTAGAATCAACAAAAGAAAAATTAGGAAATAAACGTTTTGCAGAAACACGACAAGCCAACTTAAAAAGATCATAATTAGGTTCTCCTTTTTGATAGTTAATTCCTTCCTTAACTCTAAAAATCTGGATAGGGAATATAGGTGTCTCTCCACCACCTAATCCAGCTTCTGTTGCTAAAAGAACATTCTTCATGGCCATTCGTCCTTCAATACTCGTATCCATTCCATAATTAATAGAACTAAAAGGAACTTGTGCTCCGGCACGAGAATTCATTGTATTTAAATTATGAATCAACGCTTCCATGGCCTGATATGTTTCCTTATCTGTATCCTGATAGGCTTGCTCTTTTGCAAAATTCTGTACACGTTTTATGATTTCATCAGATACATGATATTTAACCAAAATATTTTTTTCCTTTAAAAAATAAGTTTCATCACTCAATGATGGTTTTTCTTCAAGAGATTGTGATTCTTTCATAACATCATCAACCGCAACATCACTCAATAAAGTTAAGGCTTCTTTGACACTTTTCCAATACCATTTACGATAGGATTTCCTAATGCCTTCTGCCATTCCATAATCAAAATTGACAATGGCCTGTCCGCCATGTTGATCGTTTTGGTTAGATTGAATCGCAATACATGTTAAAGCAGAATATGTTGTAATACTATTTGGTTCACGTAAAACCCCATGTCCTGTTGAAAAACCACCTTTAAATAAATCAATAATATCTATTTGTGTACAAGTTGTTGTTAGGGTTAAAAAATCCATATCATGAATATGAATGTCTCCTGAACGATGTGCCGCACTATGTAAAGGATTTAAAACAAACATCTCATTAAATTGCTTGGCTGCTTCAGCCCCATATTTTAACATTGTCCCCATTGGTGCATCGGCATTGACATTTGCGTTTTCTCTTTTCAAATCACTATCCTTCGCATCCTGAAAAGTAATTTCTTCTAAGGTTTTCATTAAACGTGACTTACGATCTCTCGAGCGGGTACGTTCTGCACGATATAAGATATATGCTTTGGCAATACGCACATAACCTTTTTCTATTAAAGTTTCTTCAACTGTATCCTGTACCAACTCGACTGTTGGCAATTCAGTATGACGATCTTCCAATTTCTGTTCTACAACATGTGCCAAACGAATTGCCGCATCTAAATCATATTTAGCTTCTGTCGCCTGAAAAGCCTTGTAGATAGCTCCAGCAATTTTATTAACATCAAAGCGATCCATACGCCCATCTCTTTTTCTAATATATTGAATCATGAATCAAGCCTCCTTTTTTTAAGTATCTCACATCTTTTCATCTTTCTCAAATCATTTGAATGATTCCTCTAATAAAAAAGGTATTCCAGATTGAATACCTTTATATCATTATTCAATTGTTGAAATTCCCAACTCATTAATTTTATCTTTAATTACTTCAATTGCCTTTTTTTCATCTTCACCATCTGTAACAATTTCTATTTGTGCTTTTGTTGGAATTCCTAAAGATAAAACTCCCATCATACTTTTTAAATTGACACTTTTATTTCCATAATTTAATGTTACATGACAAATAAACTGTTTAACTGTATTCACCAATTCAGTTGTTGGAGTTGCATAGAGTCCAACTGGATCTGTAACAGTAAATTTTAAACTTTGAGCCATATCTCATTCCTCCTTTACTTATATTTATTATAACATAAAGATATGAGATATTAGAAAAAATATGACCCATCAATTAAAAATTATTTTCTTATTCTTTAAAAGTATTTTTTAAAATTGATTTGTTCTTTTTCGTGAATATAACCGTTTTGACGATAGAATTCATGAGCATCTTTTCTCATTGCCCCAGAAACAAGTCTCACACCTATAGCTCCATCCTCACGTGCTCATTTCTCTACCTCTGCTAAAAGTAAGGAACCTATACCTTGACGTTTATATAACGATGATACAGCTATCCCCATTATATTTTTCATATGTCCAAAATAAAGCGTATCATAGTTATTAGCATGAACATATCCAATAACCTTGCCATTTTCTTCAGCAACATAAATACGATCATTTGATGACTGACATAAATCTGCTATTTTCTGAGCTGTTAGTTTTATAGAATAGTCATAGCCCATTTCATCTTTATTCAATCGATAAATATCTCCAGCATCATCGACGCAACATTGTCTGATAAAACAACTCATATCCTCGATCCTTCCTTTCTATTATTTTTTCTTGATTGGATGTCTAATCACTGTTTTGAGTTTTTCTACTTTTGTCTTTCTTGGATCACTCAAATAAATCTCATGATGAAAACGATGCTCATTAATATCTAATACATAACCCATATTCTCCATATATTCATGCATCAGTGATACGGTTTGAGGTTCATAATCATAACTGCCAATATGCATACATTGTACACATAATCCTTCATCATATGTCAAAAATTCTACTCTTGAAAAATCTTGCTTCTTTTTTTGCGTTGCCGTATGAATGGCCCAATCAAAATCTTCCTTTTTTACAAAATCTGGTAAGCGAATCAAAGAAATAAAACAAAGATCATCTTTTCTCTGATAATCCATTCCTTTAACCCCTTCCTGCCACCAGAAACCTTCTAATGGTGGAACAACATATTGAAAAAAGCCATCGATCTGATACGAACTTTTATAACTCATTTTTAATGTATAGGCAATATTATACAAAAGACCTATTGTTTGTTGATAATCACCATTTTCATCATTGGGATTACCTTTCCCTCTGAGGGCAATATAGTTCATTTGCGGTATGGTGATAATACTTGGCTTGTTTTTAGGCATATAAAATTCCTTATATTCCTTTTTATAATCAAAAGTCATTCGCTTTTCTCCCTCCCATAGTCTGTTTTCTTATTTTTAATATATCATATTTATATATTTTATGAAATTGGAATTGAAATTCCTCTTATTCCACTTCACGTTAATATACGTTTACTGCCAAATTGTTTATAATCATGTTAGGATCTTAAGGATATGGACTTAAGTTGGAAAATCCATTGTAAAATGCTGAAAAAATATGACACAAAAAGAGCTAGCCAATATTGATAGGTATGACTGATAAATCTGTATCGAAATGGAAAAGAGATCAATTTATCAAACAATTCATTAATGATTCGTTTATATCAATATTTAGATATAAAGATCTAGGAATTGCTGTTAGATGAATTTAATGAATGAATTATTGATTTAATGAAAGATCAAGTCATTGATCAAGATGATTTTATGACATATCAATTTATTTTAAAGTCAGTGAGTTTCTTTATCATCATTCTTTATTTCCTTAATAGAGACACAAATGAATTCATAATATTTCACATATTTGATTTATTTTGAAAACCCTCATACAGTTCATAACTGATATGAGGGTTTTTATGATTTCACTTATCAACTTTTATAAGAGGATATCTCATGAAACTTCATTATTATCAATCTGCCACTTAGAACTCTCATTTTGTAAATCCACCATGTGACGATAAAGACCATCTTGAGCATATAAAGTTGCTGGAGAGCCTTCTTCCTTGACCTTTCCATCTTCCAAAACAATAATCTTATCAGCAGATTGTACTGTTCGCATACGATGAGCAATAACCAGAACAGTTTTGTTGACCAAAAGTCTTGATAATGCTTCTTGAACTTTTGTCTCATTTTCAACATCAAGACTTGCTGTGGCTTCATCTAGTAAAATGATGGGAGCATCTTTCAAAAGAGCTCTGGCTATTGAAATTCTTTGTCTTTCTCCTCCAGATAATTTTGTTCCATTTTCACCTATAAATGTATCATAACCATCTGGAAGCTTCTGCACAAATTCATCACAATTTGCTGCTTTGGCAGCTGCATATACCTCATCATCCGTGGCACCTCTTTTTCCGAGACGAATATTTTCTTTGATACTATCATCAAATAAGACAACATCTTGAAAAACAATTGAATAATCACTCAATAAAACTTCTGGATCAACAGTTTGAATATCTATTCCCCCTACTTTTATTGCTCCTTTTTTGACATCCCAAAGACGTGCTGCCAATTTGGCACAAGTACTTTTACCAGAGCCAGAAGGTCCAACTAAAGCTGTTACCTCACCTTCCTTAGCAATAAAACTGACATCTTTTAAAACATCGTGATTATCATAAGCAAAGGAAACATGTTGAAATTCAATATCATGTCCTTGAGGCTCAAAAGAGTCGTGTCCTGAAGCAACAGGCATATCATAAATTTCCATCATACGATTAGCTGAAACCTGTGAGACAAACATCTCAGCAATCAAGGCTAAGCTTTGATCAAATGGTGCATAAATTCTTGTAATGACCAGCAAAAACATAAATAATACCATAAAATCAACTTGACCATGAACTATCAGATTGGCACCAACCAAGATTGTCGTCGCGACACCCAAACGCATAATAACACTCGCAGCATTGACAAATATACCGGCTACGAGTTCGCCATTTATCATAACACTTTCATGTTCATCAATCTTTTGATAAAGTCCCTGAAGATAAGTTTCTTCCTGATTTGTCGCTCTAATTTCTCTTACATTTTCTAATGTTTCCTGAATTCCATCAGAAACTTTGACAGCTGCCTGTTTCAATTTTTCAGATGCTTTTGCTGTCCACTTTCTTGAGCCAAATAAAAGAATAAAAGCAACCGGAACACCCCAAAGACAGGCAATAGCTAAACGCCAATCATATATAAATAAGAAAACTGCAATCAATGCTGTTGAAACATAAGATCCATGTAAATAACCTAGAACATGTGACCAGACATGTTCCATACGATTCACATCTCCCATGATTGTCTCAGTTAAATCAGCAATATCTTTTTTATTGAAATATCCTAGTGGCAATTGACGAAGTTTTTCTGCCAAGGAAATTCTTGTTGCTTTGACCTCACCATATACAAGTCCATAAGTAGCTGTATATTGTTGAAAATGTGTGACAAATGATAAAAGCACAAATGCAACCAATAAAATCAGAATTGTTATCACATTGATTTCTGTTTGATTGCCCGTTAAAATTGCCATTAAATCTTTCATTAACAGATATAATACACTGACACCACCCATAACAACAATATTAACGATGACTGTCCAAAATGTTCCTTTTTTAACATTCTGAACGCCTTTATCTGTTAAAGCATATTTACGCTTAAAATTTGCCCCAAACATCTATAATGCCTCCTTTCCACTTGTGATTTTCCATTTGACTGCCTGATTATAATCAGTCCACATCTTATGATACAAACCATTTTGATTCAACAGTTCTTTATGAGTCCCTTCTTCCACAATATGTCCATTTTCTAAAACAATGATTTTATCCGCATTAACAACAGTTGACAAACGATGAGCAATCATAATAACTGTATGATCCTTACATAAAACACTGAGTGCCTTTTGGATAAGAACTTCATTTTCAGGATCTGCAAAAGCAGTGGCTTCGTCCAATACAACAATAGGAGCATTTTTCAAAATAGCACGTGCCAAAGCAATACGTTGCTGTTCTCCTCCCGAAAGGTATGTGCCTTCATTTCCAATAACTGTATCAACGCCACGAGGCAATTTTTCAATGATGTCCTCACATCTTGCCGCTTTCAAAGCACGCATAACGTCATCATTTGAAGCATTTGGATTAGCAATTTTTACATTTTCTAAGATTGATGTTTTAAAAAGTCTTGTATTTTGAAAAACAAAAGCAACTTGATCCATCAAAACATGTTGATCGATTTCTTTAACATTCACATGTCCAACTTCAACAACACCGCTGTCTACATCCCAAAAACGTGGTATCAGACTGGCTGCAGTTGTTTTTCCTCCACCAGATGGTCCAACAAGTGCAACTGTCTGACCCGGTTCTACTTGAAAAGAAATATGTGATAATGCAGGAACACAAGAACCCTGGTAAGTGAAACTGACATTCTTAAAAACAACGCTATTGTCTATTGGCATTTTCGGATGAACACATTTTTCAAGCGTTGGAGCTTTCATAACCAAATCGATACGGCTTAAAGCTGTATTTGCCAACATAATACCTGATGAAGCAAACATGATTTTTGCGAGTGAAGTCGAAATGATTGCTGAAAAAACAGCATAAAATACAAAGTTTGTCACTAACTCACTCAAACGTCCAGTTTGTAATGCACTTGGAAATAGAAAAATGACAACAGGTACCAAAAAGATAAAAGCTCCTTCTGTAAAAGTCAAATTCAATGATTGAGGAATACGACAAACTTTTCCCTGATAATATTCAGCTTTATCACTGTATTCTTCTATAGCTTTTTTAAAAGTTTTAAACGAATAAACTGTCTGTTGAAAAATTTTCACAACGGGAATTCCTCTAACATACTCTGTTCCAGCTTTTGTCATTCTATCCTGAGCAGCCTGATATTCTTCCATAATTTTAGCATTTTTGCCGCCCATCATGGAAAACATAGCCATGATGGAAATAACCGCTGATAAAAGACATGCCACTCCCATACGCCAATCAAATACAAACATTAAGATGATCATCCCAACAAATAAGACGATGGTTCCCACAATATCAGCAAGATTATGTGCTAAAAGTGTTTCTGTATCATTAGCAGCACTATCCAGTCTTCCTCTAATGAGTCCTGAAGCATTGTTATCAAAATAACCAAGTGGTGCTTTCATAATATGATTCATTCCTATTTTTCGAATATTTTCAGCCGTTCTAAAAGCTGCCAAATGCGTACATAATAAACCAACAAAATACAGTCCAATACCTAGCACAGCAAAACCAAAAGCAATCCATCCATATGTTTCTACATTTTGAACTTGACTGAAATTTGGCATCGCTGCAATCAAATCTCTTACAACAAGCCAAATACAAACATATGGCACAATACTACAAAGCATTGAGATTGCAGATAAAGCAAGACCAATAAAAGTCAAAGCTTTATAGTTTCCAGCATACGCCAATAAAGTCGTAAGTGCACTCTTTTTCTTTTCTTCCATCTTAACCCTCCTCTATCAATATTCACAGTTGTTAGCATAAGCTAACTTTAGAGGTAAAAAATTGCAGGTTGCTGCATTTATTTTTCTCCCATTAATGCTAGCCAACCAGCAGTATAAAATGCTCGAAGCTGTCCTACATCACGCATAGCTTGATCTTTAGGAATATCATGAATAACAACTTCAAAAATCCCTCCAAACATACCACTTGCAATAATATGACATAAAGTTCTATCCAGTTGAGGTACTGTGTGTCCTAACTCCCTTAAAACATCCATATATTTAAGAGTATATTCGACTTCAACTTCAACAATATTATGAACAAAATTTTCATAACTCGTTCCTTCAGCTTTTAATAATAAAAGTTTAACAGGCTCACGATGGTCACAGATATAATCAACCATCCAGTTCACACATGAACTTGATTCAATTCCTATATGTGAAGGTTGTTCATCTTTTGGTAAGTCAGCAAACTGAAGCTGAGCTTGCATAAAATGTTCCATTAAAGTCTGTGCATGTGGTTCCACAATCGAAGCGAACAAAGCTTCCTTACTGGAAAAATAACCATAAAAAGCTCCTGTCGTCACTCCTGCATGTTTAACAATTTGACGTAAAGAAGCACCTCTAAATCCTTTCTCCAAAAATTCATCAATGGCTGCCTGTTGAATTTTATTCAGTGTTACATTTGATGTATCTTGCATTTTTACCTCCTTATATAAGAGGCTGTAACGAAATAACTTTTTAAAGAGTTGATTTTGTTTCAGCTCTTTTCTTTTTTTGTTTTTAGGCAATAA
>CALUZM010000068.1 GCA_944325245.1 uncultured Massilimicrobiota sp.
ACCTAACATAACATCAAGGTTTTTTAATCCAAAATCTGCATCTATTAAACAAACTTTTTTATTCATATGCGTCAATGCATAACCTAAGTTAATCGTTATGCTGCTTTTACCAACTCCTCCTTTACCCGACGTAATAACTATCGTTCTGCACATAATTTTCCTCCTTCGTCAAAATAATCTGATTATCTTTATAATAGACGGTTGTTAATGCAGAAGTTGTCAAATCGTGTAAACTTTGTTGATTTATTATAATTTGTGCATTACAAAAATCATGACCAAATATTTTCACATCTTCATTCATAACAATAATAGTTCCTTTGACAGTATTTAAAAAATAAACGTTTTGATAACAGTAAACATAACTCCCAACATTCACCGTTCCTAAAAATAATGTTTCATCATAAATAAAAATTTCTTCACCATTATGTAACTGTTCTTTTTTGATACAAACATGATGTTGAGATGATGGAAGTTTCATACCATCAAACAAAACCCTTTCTTTTTTCATGAGTAATGTTATCAATTGATGCATTTCATCATCAGACAAAACCCGACAACCAAAATCAAAAAAAGCTCTTGGATAATAGCCCTCTTGTAAAAAAAGCGGCTGATCCAAAAGCTGATCTAAATCTTCTAAAAATTGAGCAAATGAACAATCGTCATTCACTTTCATAACGAGAATACCATTAATTCCTTTGACTTGAATATGATTCATTATTCCACCTCGATCTTCACTTTATTGTAGACCCAATAAATCCCTAATGACAATATGGCATTCACCAGCAATGTTGGTAAAAGTTGCATTGTTACAAATGATAACATGGGATATCTTGTAATATTGGTAATCCACATCAACCAATATATAACAGATTCCTGTGCGAATATTGTCAAAACACAATAAATGACAGTTTCCATAAGATTAAGTGTGTCTAATTTAAAAAGATAAGATCGAATAAAAACGATTAAACAATAAATAAGGATATATATAGCTAAAGAATTCGCATATACAACTGAATAGTAAACACTGCAAATAGCAGCAAAGAAATATCTTTCAGCAACACCATCAATCGTTCTGACAAGCAATGCAAACATCATTAATCCCAAACAAGGTGTCACTGTTATGCCAGTCTTTGTAAAATTATAAGGTAAAAAGAAATGAATAGTACTGTCAACAATGAAGCAACAAAAAACAACTAAAAAACATTTGACAAGATAACTCTCTTGAACGCGTTTTCTCATTCTTCATTCACCCTTTGGACAACTGCTACAGCATTTAAAGAATCAAAATCTACGCTTGGTGTCACTTCACAGACTGATGTCGTTGCATCATCACCTGCTGTATAGCTATCTACTGTTCCAATCAAGATACCTCTAGGGCTCTTTCCTTCACCACCAAGCCCACTGGTTACAACTTGAGATCCTTTTTCAATTCTTTCTACATCACTTAATAATGTAATTGTATATTTATGACTATTGATATCATAACGATTTAATAAACCATAATATTCATTATCACCACTCATAATCATAACTGGTAATTGTGATTTTGCATTTTCACTTGAAAGTAAAGATACAGTAGAAGAAATTTCACTGACATTTGTTACTGTTCCAATCATTCCTTGAGCATTCACAACAGCCATTCCTTCTTGAATACCAGAAATCCTTCCCAGATTGATTGTTACCTGGTTACTCCAATTTTCTGCATCTCTAGAGATAACATTTGTATATTTCACCTGATACTCTGTAGGTAAATAATTCATCTCCATCATTTCTTTTAAATCATTTAATTCATTCGTTAAAACTTCATTCATTGCACTTTCTCTAGCTAAATTATCCAATTGTTCCTTAAGTTTTGCATTTTCTTCATATACATCTTTAAGATCATTATATTCATCAAATAAACCTGTCACATATTGAACAGGTGCTTTAATCACATAATACTCAAGATTAGCGATTGTGTCTCTAAATATAATTTCAAGTCCAGAAGCTGAACGACTTGTTATTAGTGTAACGACAGAAAAAAAGACGAGAACAACAGTAATAATAACAATTCTTCTTTTTTGTTTTGACCATTTATTGCCTTTTCTATACAAAGATACCACCTCATCATTCATTCATTATAATATCTCTATATAAAAAAAGCAATTCATAAAAAACAATTTATCAAATTCCTATATTTTCACATCTTGCTGACTTTCAAACAACTGGTTAGCTTCAATGCTATAAAATTGATTCCATCCAATAATAATATGATCTATCACTTCTATATCCATCATTTTTCCTAATTCCTTGAATTGATTCGTCATGCAAATATCTTCATGGCTCGGTCTAGCATCACCACTGGGATGATTATGAACCAAAACAATCTTCGCACTATTTACAGCAATCGCTTCCTTAAAAACTTCTCTTGGTGTTACAACACTCATATTTAAAGATCCGATAAATATTGTTTTTTCTTTAAGAACTCTATTTTTATTATCTAAGCAAAGAACCAAAAAATGTTCCTGTTTCAAAAACATCAATTGATTATGTACTCTTTCAAAAATATCATATGGATTCAAAAGCGACTTTTCCAACGTAGATATATTTTTCAATCTTTTCGCAATTTCAATAATACTTAACAATTCAATAGCTTTAGCTTGTTTGATTCCTTTTAAAGCTGTTAAATCTGCATAAGTTACAGTGGAAAGAGCTGAAAAACCACCTATTTCCTTTAAGAGTCGCTGTGCTAATTCCAAAACAGATTCCTGCTTATATCCCGTACGTAAAATCAAAGCAATCAATTCAACATTACTTAATGTCTCAATTCCAAAAGCAATCGCTTTTTCTCTTGGATTTTCTTCCAATGGCAAATCTTTAATCATGAAATTCCTCCATCCGATAATGATTTTAATAACATCTCATTCGTTGTAGATGTTGATACAGTATAAGTTTTCATGATACCTTTAACCTGAGTAGCATGTTTTTCAATTTCATCTTTTGATTGTGTTATCATTGAAAGCACATAATATTGATTATCCTTTTGATAAGTATATCCTTCTATTCCCATTTCTTTTAATTCAGCTATTTTATTATCCTTATTGCTTTCTTCTTTATAAATACCAACTTGATATACATAGACTGTTTTTTGTCCTAAAGAACATCCATATGTAAATAACAACATAAAAACTACTGAAAATATTAATGACAACAAAACAATTTTCCATTCAAACTTCATATTCATCCCCTCCTATGTTTATTGTATGTTTCATTAATAAAAATATGAAAGGCAAAATTGCCTTTCATAACTAATCACGCCATTCAATACTGATGAGTCTTGGTATCGAAATTCTTCCCTTTTTTGATTTAATAAGTTTATAAGCTGCAGCACCTAAAATCAAATAAAGTAAAGCTGTCGCAATTAAACCTCCACCCTGAATTTCACATTGTTGTTGTAATGTTAATTCTTTCATGTTGATCCTTCCTTTCATCAGTAGCCCTTCATCTATTATATACGCAATTTTTTATCATTTTTCTTCTCAAAACAGCAAAAAAATAAAAAAACTTTTTTATAAAAGAAAATATAAGGAAGATTCATATTTTATGATTAGATGTTGAAATTATTTTAAAATATATTTTTTCTAACTAAAAAAATAATATATCTTAATTTCAATAGGTCATATTTATTATGCGAGCTACAATATTTCGATTATTATCAAAAAAATCACTATTAATTTTAAAAGATAAGGATATCCTATTTTCTACTTTATAATAAGTTATTATCTTATCCTCTATTTTTAGATGTATAAATTTTATATTTATAAAATAAATAGAAATTAGCATTATAAGTTATACTTTTATATTCTATAGATTTTTATAAAACATAAAAAATTAATCTTAAGATTGAAAACACATGTTTTCCTTTATTATACACTTAAAATTATCTATGCAAAGAATATTTTCAAGTATCAAAAATCACCATTGAAGTGAAATATGATATTTCATCATTTGATTTAATTTAAAATCAATTTATATAAAATATATGAATTGATAAATAAGTAAATAGGATAATTTTCTTAAAAAATTGTATTTTTATATTATTTGTTTAAAATAAAAGAAGATACTACATTTTATGCATAAATATCACTGGAGGAAATGTATGAAAAAACTAATCATTGTATTTATAGTACTTATACTCGTTAACATAACATCAACATACTTTCTCTCTCGTAGAGAAAATTTATATATGAATAATCGAGATGATAATTCTTTTTTCCATGCCAACCAAAAATTTGGTTATGCAGAAGGTTTATCTGATGAAATATATTATCACAGAAATAACAAAGATTTAATCAAAAAAATATTTTTTGGCTGTTCCTTACTTGATTATGAACGTATACATTTTAATGACTATATTTCTATTCATGCATATAACAATGACAACTCATTTCAAGACAGTTTTGCTTTTTGTGAATTTACTTTAAATGGTACTCTTGACAAGAAAGATTTTGATACTTATTTTCAACTTCTTGAAGAATTTAATCAATGTTTTGAAAAAAGGGATATACAAGACTATAAATATATGAGTGATATTGAAATCAAAGATTTTGACTCATCAACAAATACCTACTATTTAGAAGCTAAAGCAACTATCTTTTTTTATCCCGAACTAAAAGAAATGCATCAGGATAAATATAATCTTTGTAACAAGAGTGATATAGAAATTGGTAAAAAACTATATGAATATGATTTTCAACTTTATCAACAAAATATTGATAAAAAAATTAATAAGATTCATAATATTAAATCCATAATCATTTCAATATCAATTGCTTGTTTTTTCATAGTATTTTATTTAAAGTTAAGAAATATAAAACGTCTAATAAAATAATATATATTATATCAACGCGCTCTTTAAAAGTTATACATTGCTTATAATAATCATTCCAAGTATTTCATTCTTATGAATTATTCCTATTTTTCTCTTATTATACTGGTATTACTTAAAAAATATCTATCCTTATAGTATATTTTAAAAACCAACTTAAACTGAGCGATGATAATATCTTATCAACTTAGAGAATAATAACCAAGTTTATTTTTGATTGCAAGAAAAACTCACCTTTTATTGAATTTGTTTAAATTGAAAAAATATTATATATGAATATACAAAAAACGGCCTAACTGCTTAGGTCGTTTCGTTGGTACAACATAATAATTTTAATTTTTTTCAAAATCATAATATCAAATTCTAAATAATGACCAATTTTTTTACATAGTATCCATCTTTTCTTTCATTGTCTTATACTTAGATTGATAATCTTCTAATTTTTTTCTTTCTTGTTCAACTTTTTGTTGTGGTGCTTTTTGAACAAAATTTGGATTAGAAAGCATTGATTCACAACGTTTAATTTCATTTTCTAATTTTTGAAGCTCTGCTTCCATTTTTTTCTTTTCTGCTTCTAAGTCTACATAATCACCAAGTTCAATAATTAAAGCATTACCACCTTTAATCATTTCAGTCGCAACATTTGAAGATGTTTCAACATTATATCCAAAACAACGTGCATGACATAACTTATAAATATAAGGCGAAAGATTCTCTAATAAGTTTTCTAATTGGTTATTCTGTGTTTGAATTGAATAAGCAATTTCAATGGCATTTTTAATGACATATTGTGCTCTTAAATTTCTAATACCTTTGATAATATCAATTAAATATACAAATTGATCTTGAATTGTTTCGTTTGTAAACTGAGGTTCTACCTGAGGCCACTTTGCAATACAAATAGACTCTGCCATATGAGGGATAGATTGATAAATCTCTTCAGTCACAAAAGGCATAAATGGATGCAACAATCTTACAATTGCATTTAAGACATAAACCAATGTATTTTGTGTTGCTTGTTTTTCCATTTCATTATCACTATGAAGATGCACTTTTGATAACTCAATATACCAAGAACAAAAATCATCCCAAATGAAATTATAAAGTTCACTACCTACATTGACAAATTCAAATTTATCCATATTTTCATCAACAGATGCAATCACTTCATTTAAACGATTTAAAATCCATTGATCAGCTAGATTCAAATGATCAAAGTTTAAATTTTCATATGACATATCTTCATCTATATTCATTAAAACAAATCTTGCGGAATTCCATATTTTATTAATAAAATTCCAAGCAGCATCTAATTTTTCAGGAATATATCTCAAATCCATACCAGGAGCAGAATTTGTTGTCAAGAAGAATCTTAAAGTATCAGCTCCATATTGATCAATAACATCCATAGGATCTACACCATTACCTAAAGATTTAGACATTTTTCTTCCTTGTTCATCACGAATCAAACCATGAATAAGAACATCTTTAAATGGTCTTTGACCTGTAAATTCTAATGACTGGAATATCATACGAGATACCCAGAAAAAGATAATATCATAACCTGTTACCAATGTATCAGTTGGGAAATAACGTTGATAGAGTTCACTATCCTTATTTGGCCAACCCATTGTAGAAAATGGCCATAAAGCACTTGAAAACCATGTATCAAGAACATCTTCATCCTGTTTCCAGTTTTCGATATCTGCAGGTGGATTTTTACCAACATAGATTTCACCAGTTTCTTTATGATACCAGGCAGGAATTTGATGTCCCCACCATAATTGACGTGAAATACACCAATCTTCAATATTTTCCATCCATTGTTTAAATGTTTTTTCAAAACGTGGTGGCACAAAATTAACTTTTGAATCTCTTAATTGATTGTCCAAAGCTGCCTGTGCTAAAGGTTTCATCTTGACAAACCATTGTTTTGATAAATATGGTTCAACAATGGCATTACTACGTTCAGAGTGTCCAACCTGATGCATATGTTTTTCAATATGATCAACAACGCCTCTTGCTTCAAAATCTTTGACCAATGCCTCACGACAAGCAAAACGATCCATTCCCTGGTATTCACCACATAGCTCATTCATTGTTCCATCATCATTCATACATTTAGGCATAGCCAAATGATATTTTTTTGCTAATGCAAAGTCATTTGGATCATGAGCTGGTGTACATTTCATAACAGCAGTTCCAAAACTCATATCAATATAACTATCAGCCATAATCGGTAATGATTCACCATTGGCCGGATTAATAGCATGTTTTCCAACCAAATGCTGATATCTTTCATCATCTGGATGAACGAAAATCGCCTGGTCAGCAAACATTGTTTCAGGACGTGTTGTCGCAATAACCAAGTTTTCTCCAGTTTCAACAACTTCATAATTGAAATAATACATATGTCCTTCGATTTCTTTATGAATAACTTCAATATTTGATAAAGCCGTACGTTGTACTGGATCCCAGTTAATAATACGTTCTCCTTGATAAATATATCCTTTTTCATATAATGTCACAAAAACAGTCTTAACAGCTTCACTTAATCCTTCATCTAAAGTAAAACGTTCTTTCGTATAATCAAGTGAAAGACCTAATTTTTCCCATTGACTACGAATAATAGAAGCATATTCTTCTTTCCATGACCATGCTTTTTCCAAAAACTTTTCTCTTCCTAAATCATAACGAGAAATACCTTCTTCTCTTAAACGTGCTTCAACTTTAGCTTGTGTTGCAATACCAGCATGATCCATACCTGGTAGCCATAATGCATCATAACCCTGCATTCTCTTATAACGAATAATCATATCTTGAAGCGTTGTATCCCATGCATGTCCTAAATGCAATTTTCCAGTAACATTAGGTGGTGGAATGACAATACTATAAGGTTTTTTAGATGTATCGCCAGCTTCAAAATAATGATGATCCAACCAATTTTTGTATTTCCCTTCTTCTACACTTTTATGATCATACTTCGTCGCTAACTCTTTCTTCATCACTTTCATCCCCCTCATGAATTTCTTCTGGAATATCCGTATCATAGAAATCCTCTTTATGTTCTAATACAAATTGAGTCAGTTTTTCAGGTAAGTTTGTTGTACTGACAAGCGTTACAAACTCATTAGTAAAATCAGAAAAATTATAACGTGAATAATCTCCCATTTCTGGATCGTCTTCATTGTCATCTTCATCATTTTCAATAATCTCAGCAAAACGTCTTGCTGCTTTCATTAAATCCGCAATCTCATGAGCTCCTACCTTTTCAAAAATATCTACAATCATTGGTACATAAGGTTGACTTGCTGGACTTAAAAAGAAACTATGTAATGAAGCATTCTTTCCTTCCAAAGATGAACTGACCATATAAATTCCATAAACAGTTTTTTCACTATCATTCATGTTTTCAAAATAATGGTCAAAATCATCATTTTCTTTTCTCATACAATGAAATAAAGCAGCTGCTGTTACGTCATCTCTTGGACAAGAATCCAAAGTCCCTGGTTTTAAATAACTATATTTTTCTTTTTTTACTTCGTATTCCATCATTGCCTCTTTACGTTTTGTTTGCATCTCTTTCACTCTTTTTCTAAAGAAAAAACCTAAGAAACATAATGCAGCAATAAATAAAATCCATACAATCATATTTGCACCCACAATTTTCTCCTCCTTCAATAAAAAAGAGATTTCAACCCAAAGGACGAAATCTCGTGGTACCACCTTTTTTTATTATCCGTAGATAACCTCTAAACTTTAACGCAGTTATACGTGTTCACTTACTCGAATTTTCAGAAAACAAACTCCAAGGCTACCTTCCATTTCTTCTTCTATCTCTTCACACCAACCAGAGATTCTCTTTAAGAATACAAAATGTACTCCTCCTCTTCAACGTTTCTTCTATTCTAACAAACCTTGCATTCAAAGTCAATTATAACTGAGAAATAAAATTCTGTATTGAATCTAAATAATATAATAAACGTGATATTTTAATAATATTATCAATTTCATCATGTTCTAGTTGTATAATTGGTACAATATTCATTAAACAGCATAATAAGAGCTTTTCATCTTCTCTTAATTCAAACTTCTTGATATAGCATTGACTGAAACAGTCCAAATCAAATAATATATCTGGTATTCTTTGATACATATCAAATATATCATAAATAGGTAAATCAATACACATATAATCTAAAGATAAAAGACATTTCTCTTTTAAATAAATATGCTGATAATCAAAATTTTTATAAGTCAGACAAACACGAATGGAATGATGTCCATTAACAATATCCATATATTGCGATAAATATTGTTGAGCACAACATAATGCATGATAAATACGATAATAGTTCATAACTAGTAACCATTGACTTGGTGAACGATAGATTTCATTTTCATAGTTTCTCATCATTTGCTCATAATAAGATAATCTTTCATGAATAATTTTCAGTATATCATTTTTTAATGTTTCATAATATTGTTGATTCACTTTCATATCATAACAACTATGTGAATGTAAATATGCCAGTGTTTCAAAATAAAATTTAATTTTGAGTTCTTTCAAAAAAGAAGAACCACTATCCATAAACGGCATCAAATAAACATATTGATGCTGATATGGTGTTAAATATTGCTGATTTTGATTACGAATAATTTTCACAAAATGATGTAAACTCAAGGTTTCAATATATTCATACATTGTTTGTAATGATTTTTGTGACGTAATTTTCGCTACAAAAATACCTTCTTGACATTTCATCTTATAAACATGAGAACTTAATTTTATTTCACCAATGACATGAATATCGTAGTTTTCTAATAAAAAGGCTTTCATAACATATAAGGAACAATCACAATAGTTCCTGTTGTTAAAGAACGATCATGATTATAATCTTTTAAAGCATACTCATCGATTTGATATCGTTTTGCTATGGTTTCATAACTGTCACCATCTTGGACAACATAGAAATAGTAAACACCGAGATCCTCATCGTCATGATCGTCTGAAAACGAAGTATCTATTGTTTGTGGTTCAGATAATTGATTTATTTTTTCTGAATTCACTGCTTCAGATATAACCGGTGTTTCATTAGTCACCTTTTCTTCCTCGCGCAAAAGCTTTTCAATCTCTTCTACTGCATCTGTCTCTTCACGAAGATTCTTTTCAGTTGCTTCTATAACACGGTCTTCATCATCTTGTACTCCATATACGAAAGCCTGTATGATTAAAGAAAGATTTCCATCTATTAAATGATAGTCAAAATCTTCAACCTTGACATGAAAGTCTCTTTTATCAGTAATCTTTTCAAACAAAGCAAATATATCCAAGTCAATAGATTCATGAAATTGTTGTTTTTTTTCTAAATCTTTGTATTCACCATTAATCATAATACTCCCTACCGCACGCATTCCTTGTGACTCCATTTTATAGCTAATTGATTCATCGACAGATATAGAAATCAATTCATGAAGTTGATGATTCAAATCAACAGTTTTCTTAAAAAATATTTTTTGCATACAACCCCTCCTAACAAACTGTATGCCAAAAGGAGAAGAATATGAATAAAAAATTAGTAACAGCTCATACATTTATCATATTCCTTATTTCTATCTTAAACGAAAAAATGAGCTATCCTTCGATAACTCATTTAACTTTTTAAATCCATCTATTTATTGACCATGAATAATATTTAAAGCCTGTTTTAAAACAGAATTTCCATTCATCATACCATAATCTCTCATATCTATATGAGCAACAGGTACTCCTGGAGCTTCTGATTCAATCTTTTTTTGTGCATAACGAACTTGTGGTCCTAATAAAATGATATCAGCCTTATCTGCATTAGCTTTCACTTCATTAGCACCTACCGCCCATATCTGAGCATCAATACCTTGTTCTGATGCGGCTTTCTTCATTTTTTCAACTAACAGGCTTGTAGACATACCTGAGGCACAACATAACATAATATGTACCATAATTCTTCCCCTCCTTGCATCTATTATACAAGAAACAAAAGAATTTGTTAAGAAGCGTTATTTTCTAAATCGCAAAGTTTTAAAATATTTTGCCATAATTCATCAACGCCTTTATTTTTTAAGCTTGAAAAACGTACAAACATATCTCCTTTTTGAAAATCTAAAGTTTCTTTAATACGTCTTTCATTCTTTTTCAAATCATTGCGTTTTAATTTATCTTCTTTTGTTGCAACAACAATCACTGGAATTTCATAATACTTCGCATATTGATACATTTGAATATCATCATGTGTAGGTTTATGACGATAATCCACTATCAAAATCAATCCCTTAAGTAAATCACGTTCTTTAAGATATGTATCAATCATTGTCGCAAAGTTTTCTTTGATTGCATCACTTACCTTTGCATAACCATAGCCAGGAACATCCACTAAACATAATTCATTGTTAATGTTGAAAAAATTTAAAGTACGTGTTTTACCAGGTGTGCCGGATACCTTAGCTAATTTCTGACGACCTGTTAAAGTGTTGATAAGACTAGACTTACCAACGTTACTACGTCCAGCTAAACATATTTCAGGTAAGTGATGATCTGGCCATTGTGATTTCCATGCAGCACAAAGCATGAATTCGGCTTTATTGACTTTATACATAGGATCTCCTTTCAAAAAAACTGCTGATTATTATCAACAGTTTTTATTGTTTAACCAAAGCATTTTCTAAAACAGTGTCGATATTATCAGCCAAAATAATATTCAAATCATTTTGAACTGATTGAGGAATATCATCAATATCTTTTTCATTATCCTTAGGAATGATAATTGTACGAATACCACTACGATGAGCAGAAATAGATTTTTCTTTCAATCCACCAATTGGTAAAACCTGTCCACGTAAAGTAATTTCACCCGTCATAGCAACATCATCACGAACTGGACGATTACTAAATGCGGATAAAATAGCTGTTGTTAAAGTGACTCCAGCACTTGGTCCATCTTTTTTAACAGCTCCTTCTGGAACGTGAATATGAATATCCTGTTTATCAAAAGCAATATTTTCCAAACCATACTTTTGAGAATTTGCTTTCATATAATCCAATGCTATAGAAGCTGATTCTTTCATAACATCACCAAGCTGTCCAGTAATAATAAATTTACCACTTCCAGCAAAATGATTGACTTCAATTGGTAAAATATCTCCACCATATTGTGTATATGCCATACCAGTCACAACACCAACTTGTGGTTTATCTAATTTCTTTGTATGTTCAAATGGTGCTTTACCAAGATATTCTTCTAAATCTTCAACATTTAATGTTAATTTTAAACTTGAATCTTTTAAGATTTTTAAAACGGCTTTACGACAAATCTTTGCGATTAATCTTTCAAGCTGACGAACTCCTGCTTCACGCGTATAATGACGAATAATGTACATTAAAGCATCATCAGTTAATGATAACTGTTCTTCATTTAAACCATGAGCTTTTAATTCCTTTTTCAACAAATGTCTTTTTGCAATTTCCAATTTTTCCTGTTCAGTATATGAAGAAATTTCAATAATTTCTAATCTGTCTCTTAAAGGATCAGGGATACTTCCTAAATCATTAGCAGTTGCAATAAATAAGACTTTTGATAAATCATAAGGTTCTTCTAAGTAGTTATCAGAGAAGAATTGGTTTTGTTCTGGATCTAACACTTCCAACATTGCACTTGTTGGATCACCTTTATAATCACTAGACATCTTATCAATTTCATCTAACAGGAATACTGGATTGATAACACCAGCTTTCTTCATTCCTTGAATGATTCTTCCTGGCATAGATCCAAGATATGTTCTACGATGTCCTCTGATTTCAGCTTCGTCTCTTACACCACCTAAAGAGGCCTTTACGAATTTTCTACCTAAAGCTCTTGCGATAGATTTAGAAATAGAAGTTTTACCTACTCCTGGTGGACCTACTAAACATATGATTGGAGCATTTAAAGATTGTGTCATTTGCTTAACAGCTAAATGTTCAACAATTCTTTCCTTTGGTTTTTCTAATCCAAAATGATCTTCATCAAGAATTCTTTCCACTTCATTGATATCCTGAGTATCTTCTGTTTCCTGATACCAAGGTGTTTTCATAACCCAATCAATGTATGTTCTGACAACGTTAGCTTCTGAAGAAGCTGCAGGCATCATATCATATCTTCTTAATTCTTCTTCAATTTTATCTTTAATATGTTGAG
>CALUZM010000069.1 GCA_944325245.1 uncultured Massilimicrobiota sp.
ATCAATAGGTCTTAATTTTTCTAATGCATCAAGATATTCCTGTTTCAATTCATCATTCCTCCTTTGATTTTTATAGTCAACTTTTCAATATTCAAGGAATGATAAAAAAGATTTCCTACTTATATATACGCAAAAATTCTCTGATTTTCTTTTTATTTATACAAAAAACTTTCTTTTCTAAAACAAATATAGCACAATATTTGCTTAAAGTAAATATTGTGCTATATAGATATTCTTAAATCAAAGTTTTAAATTATATTTGCATAAAAGACAATTTATCTGTATCAATAAAAATCAGTAGACTTATGCCTACTGATTTTTATCCAAATTATAATCTTTTTTCCATATGAATATGAGGGCAAAATTCATCTAGATACTCATCACCAGAAGATATATAACCATTCTTTTCATAAAATGCTTTGGCATTGACCTGAGCAGAAAGTTCGACTGATTGATAACCCAATTCTCTGGCTTTTTTCTCCAGCTCATGTAAGATATAACTTCCTAAATGTTTATGTCGATAATCCTTAATCACTGCAATTCTACCAAAAATCATTTTACCATCTTCATCATATAGGCGTGCACAACCAACCGGTGTTTTATAATCATATATCACCAAGTGCCAGCATCTGTCATCAATATCGTCAAATTCATTTTGGAATCCCTGTTCTTTCACAAAAATCTGTTCTCTAATCATCTTTGCTTCTTGAGGAAGCTTATTGAAAAATTGATAATTCATCTTTAATCTCCTTTGGAAAAAATACTTTTTGATCTGATTTAAAACGTTTAGAATTGAGAATAGCTGAAACAATCTCTGATTTCATTGGTAATGGAGAAAGATGTCCTTCACTATCAAGAATTTCAATCTCACTTAATTCTCCACTTTCTCCATAATGTAAATAAGGAATCTGTTTTTGATTATCACTGATAATATAATAATCTGGGTGATATCCTTTTTCTCTAGCAATTTCTCGAATTTTTTCTAAATCTTCACGACTTTTTAACTGCATGAATTTAAATAAATGTCGATCTAAGAATCTGGCAGATAAATCACTTAAAATAAAATCATTTTCATGTGTGAATTCTTTAAAATAATATAAAACGACTGCCTCATCTAAAGCCACAAAATTCGCTACTTCAACACGTTGTTCCAGCATAGGAATCAGATAACGTAAATCTGTTCGAAATGCATAATGAGCATAATATAAATCCTTAACTCTTTGAAAAACACTTTGAAGAAGATGTTCATAACTTCTTGCTGTTGGATGATAGTAAACCTGCCAATACATATGATATCTAGCTAATATATAATTCTCTATAGCCTGAACACCCGATTCTTTATAAACAATCTGACCTTCACAAATACGCATCGTTCTTAAAATACGTGACATATCAAACTGTCCATAAGTTGTTCCACTCATATAGGAATCCCTAAGCAAATAATCCATGCGATCAGCATCGAGTTGACTCGATACCATCTGTATCAAAATTTGATGAGGATGTGTATGTTGAATAATACTGGCAACATCCTTTGGCAAATCTTCATATAGCGATACCAAAACATCATGGACTTCACTATCCTCTAAAATCATTCTCACTGTCATATCTTCATGATTTTCTTCAAAAACGCCTTCAAAAGAATGCGAAAAAGGTCCATGCCCAATATCATGCAATAAACCTGCACACATCACACAGAGTTTATCATAATCACTTAATTCCTGGTCCAGGCATTCTGTTTCCAGCATTCTTCTGACAACCTGATAAACACCTAAAGAATGAACAAAACGAGAATGCTCTGCACTTTGAAAAACCTGATAAGTTCCTCCCAGTTGTTTAATTCTTCTTAATCTCTGCATTTCTTTTGTATTAATTAAACGCCATATCAATAAATGATCAATATGGATATAATCATGAATAGCATCACGAATAACTCTTTTTTCATTAAGTTCAATGGATTGAAGTCTAAAATCCTGTTTAAAACTCATCTGATCACCTTCTTTCTTTTATTGTATCAAATTTATCATAAGAAAGTCCATGATATCAATTAAGGAACATTGTTTTTATTTGGGGATGAGTATATAATATATATTATAAGGAGGAATGAAAAATGTTAGATCAAAAAGTTGCTGATTTATTAAATGATCAAATTAATAAAGAAATGTATTCTGCTTACTTATATTTAGATTTTGCAAATTTCTATGCATATAAAGGTTTAAATGGTTATGCTAACTGGTATAACATTCAAGCTAAAGAAGAAATGGATCACGCTATTGGAATTTTGCAATACTTACAAGATAATGATTACCAAGTGACATTATCAGCTATTGATAAACCTGATAAAGAATTAACTCATCTTGATGATCCTTTAAAATATGGTTTAGAACATGAAAAATATGTAACAAGTTTAATTCATACTATTTATGATGCTGCTTATGAAGTCAAAGATTATCGTACAATGAAATTCTTAGACTGGTATGTTTCTGAACAAGGTGAAGAAGAAAAGAATGCATCTGATTTATTAACTCAGTTTGAATTATTTGGTCATGATCCTAAATCACTTTACTCATTAAATAATGAATTAGCTCAAAGAACATATACACAAGCATCTATATTAAATGCTGATTAAAGGCCCTTTGGGTCTTTTTTTTCGTAACAAGTTTGTTTATAATAATGGTATAGGAGGAAAATTATGTATACGAAAATAAATGAAGCTTATGAATATATTCGTTCTCGCTATGATAAGCCAATTGATGTAGCCATTATCTTGGGTTCTGGACTTGGACCTTTAGCTGATGAAATTGAAAATCCTGTTATCATTGATTATCAGGATATTCCACATTTCCCTGTTTCAACTGTTCCTGGTCACGAAGGAAAACTCTATATTGGAACGATTGCTCAAAAAACAGTTTGTGCAATGAAAGGTCGCTTCCATTATTATGAAGGACATGATATGGATGTTGTGACTCTTCCTGTTCGTGTTTTTGCAAAGTTGGGGATTCCTTATCTTTTTGTGACGAATGCCTGTGGAGGAATTCGTGAAGACTTAAATCCTGGTCAAATTACTTTGATTACAGACCATATCAGTTTTATGGCTCCTAGTCCATTACGCGGTCCTAATCTAGATGAATTTGGTCCTCGTTTTAAAGATATGACTGAAGTGTATTCTCAACAATTACGAAGTCTTGCAAAAGAAGCTGCCCAAAAAACAAATGTTTCTTTAAAAGAAGGTGTCTATTGCTTCTTTAAAGGACCAATGTTTGAAACACCTGCAGAAATACGTGCTTTACGTACAATTGGTGCTGATATGGTAGGTATGTCTACTGTTCCTGAAGCTATTGTCGCAAGACACTCTGGAATGACGACTTTGGGAATCTCTTTAGTCACAAACAAAGCAGCAGGATTAGGAAATAGCGAATTAAATCATCAGGAAGTCATGGAAGCTGCAAATCAGGCTGAAATCAACCTAGTTAAACTGGTCAAACAAATCATTCAAGACTTATAATGCAAAAGCGATGGGATTACTCTCATCGCTTATTTTGTCTTATAAACAGGATAGAAAGCCTGATATGTCTTTTTCAAACCTTCTTCTAAAGGTGTATACGTGATTCCTAAATCATGTATGATTTTTTGACCATTATAATATTCCATTTCTTCTTTATAAACTGGATATGGCAATGGATACTGTAATGAAATAGCTTCTTCAATCATATGTTCTTCTACTTTTAATTGTGGTTCACATTGCTTTAAAATCTCATTTATTTTCTCATAGGTAACAGCCTCATTATTAATCACATTATAAATCTGATGATAAGCTTTTTTCTCAACAGCCTGTTGTATCGCCAAAGCTACATCTTTCACATAA
This sequence comes from uncultured Massilimicrobiota sp., assembly GCA_944325245.1. Taxonomy (GTDB): domain Bacteria; phylum Bacillota_I; class Bacilli_A; order Erysipelotrichales; family Coprobacillaceae; genus Allocoprobacillus. The sequence continues at coordinate 3,863 of CALUZM010000069.1, forward strand.
ACCATTTGAAAAGGATGAGTCGCATCCTTTAACGAAAATAAAGGTTGTCCACTTACGGCACGTTGAATCAGTAATGATTCTCTAGGAGCATAATTAAATGGTCCATAAATATTTCCTGGTCTTAAAATCGTATAAGGTATTGCATAATCTTGAGATAACTCCTGCAATTCTTTTTCTAATGCAACCTTTTGAAAAATGTATTCTCCCACTTCTCCCTGAAAATGTCGTGTTTCTAAAGGATGACTCTCATCTTTTTCAAGGCCAGTCTGTCGATAATAGACATCCACTGTACTTATCAAAATATAATGCTTGATTTGACCTGAATAAGATTTGATAACTGTTTCAATATCCCCTTTTTGATAAGCACATAAATCAATCACTGCATCATAACTTTGCGCCGGCAAATTCTTCCATGCCTGTTCATTATGACGATCCAAGAAATATTCCTGTACACCATATGCCTGCATAGAATAATTTCCTCTATTCACTAATGTCATATCCCACGTCTTTGATAAAGACATTGTCAAAACACGTCCTAAAAAATAACTGCCTCCAATAACCAAAACTTTCACAATCATCACCGCCTGTTTCTATTATATAAAAAAAGAATTACAGATACAAAATATTTGCCTGTAATTCTATCGATTTATAAAAATGGTTTCAATTCTTCAATATATTTTTGTGAAATATCTTCAAACTCATCAATATATTGTTTGACCCTCGCATCTACATGACTTTCTTTATTCATCAAATGTGCCATTGTCATAACTGCCTGATTGCTACCTTCTATTAACATCTTGGCAATCTTTGCATCATCCGATAACAATGTCTTCATTTCAATCATCGATTCTAACATCATCTTATTTTTTAAATGATCTTCAGCCTGAGAAAAGTCGCGTGTCACTTTATTTTTTAAATCACCATAAGCTTTTCTCTGATGTAAAACAATATCTCTAAGATGTTCATTTTCTATCTTATCTATTAAATGATCAATAGACACAAGTCCCATATTTAAACCATTCAACAATTCTTCAATACATGTTTCTCCATTCATTTTTATCACCAGTAAAAGTATGAACAAAAATACTTATTTTATACAGTCAACTTTTATCCATCCAACATTTCCCTGATGAATAACATAAGCATACTGATCATAAATACCAATAACCTTTACTTGCTCACCTTTTTGAGCCTCAATAAAATAATCAGTATAATCATCTAAACAATAAGTTTGTTGATGTCTGGTATATAAAAATTCATTTTTAATTTTCAAATATTGATTGGTTTCCTTTTGATAACATTCACTAAACTGATCACCTTTTTGAATGACTTCGACTTCAAAATAAGGATAGGCAATTTTATGTTGTTTTTGATTTTCAGGATTCACATCATATAACACTTCATGAATTGGTAAAGGCTGAACAGATTCCTGAGCATAATGAATAACACCATTTTTTGATTCAATGACAAGAGCATTCAACTGTGAAATTGATTTCACACCAGTTCCACCATCAACACAAATAATTTTCTTATCTAAATCAATAATAATATCATTACATATCTTATCTGAGAAATAATTAGATGTTGGCATATGTCCCACAATGACCACTTCATCTAAAAGATGTCCCTGATTATAAAAATATTTCATTTCAAGCAATGATGACAAAGAACTGTTTCGATAATCTTTTCTTTTTTCAATACCTGCATGAACAAAAAGAAAAGAATTCAATTTCAAAGTCACAGGTAAATGCGAAATAAAAGCAATTTCATTATGTAAGTAATCAGCAATCTGCTTTTGAATACCCAGCATTGTTTCATGACCATTATCCAGATGTAAACGATGATAAACCTCTCGAATACAACCATTGCTGGAAACACGCTTTAAATATCCTGGAATCTGATTAGCTAGTTCAGGTATTGTTAATAAAGCATCTAATGCCCATTCACAATTACCCATCAATACAAAAACACGCTCTCTTTTTGCAAGCTCTTCAACAAAATGAATGGTCTCAATAACCTGATCACCTTTTTCTACAAAATCTCCTAAGATAATCAGATAATCTTCAGGTATATATCTGACTTTTTTTAATAAAGCTTTAAATCTATCTAAATGCCCATGAATATCACTCACAACAATGAGTCGATAATCTCCTTTGATTTTTTTAACCAAATGTTTTGGTGTAATCATGTCATCACCTCATCTTACCACTCTATTTTAACATAATTCATCTCAAAAGAAATTGAAATTATTGATTTCCTATACTATATCAATAAAATATTCTCAATTCAAAATATGCTTTAAACAAATATCATTCTATAATATTAATAAAGTTGTATTATAAAAAAATTTTTCTTCTTTTTGCGTATATATAAAGTGAGGTGGATATTTTTATAATCGATTTTAACAATCTGTTTGATGTTTGCATTAAACATTATTTTCATCACTTACTCATCTTACTGATTTACTCAATATCATCCTCTTTGATGGTCTTCCCCTTATTAAGAACAATAATATCCACAATCTTGATGCTGACCTTCTATTATGGCAAAAGAGGGACACAGGAAGTTTAAAAGTAGCATATATTCTAAGTGCACTCACGTATAACAAAGATATCTATCAGATGCTAGAAAAGAAAAAAATTGATATGAGTGAATACGTATTAAAAATTAGCCAAATTGCTAACCAAGAAAGCATTATTATAACACTTATGAAACTGTTGACACAAAAGATTGGACAATTATCTAATGAAACAATTCAACAGATTGAATCAAGCCATATAAAACAACTTGATAATCTGACAATACATATCTTTGATATTAAAAATGAAGATGGTAATATTTATATTTAAAAAAATACATATCACAAATAAAAATGCCATATGAATTCATATAGCATTTTTATAGATATATTTTCTATTCACCTAAAAAATTGAAATATTTTACCTCTTCTGTGTTTATATATTAACACTTTAATTTATTAATGATTTTCAATAAATGATTTATACCAATAGAAACTATCTTTTTTATATCGATTATAATCTCCGTTTCCTTCATTATCTGCATCAACATAAACAACACCATATCTTTTTTCCATTTCACAACTTCCTGCTGAAACAATATCAATAATTCCCCACATACAGTATGCCAAAACTTCTACTCCATCTTCAATCGCTTCTAAAATTTGTTCAAAATGTTGTCTTAAATATTCAATACGGTATGAATCATGCACAGTAAAATCATTTTCTAAAACATCATGTGTTCCTAGACCATTTTCAGACACCATAACTGGTTTTTGATAACGGTCATATACTTTATTTAAAGTGATTCTCATTCCTATCGGATCAATTTGCCATCCCCAATCCGTTGCTTTTAAATAAGGATTTTTTGTTGTTACAACTAAATTACCAGCTGTTTGAGGAGCTTCATCAATTGTTACTACACTTGACGAATAATAAGAAAAAGAAACAAAGTCACAAGTATTATCTAATAATAATTTTTCATCTTCCGGTTCCATATGAACATGAATATTTCTTTCTTTGAAAAAACGCTTCATATAGTAAGGATAATATCCTTTTGACAATACATCTGAACAAAACCACTGATTAACATTTTCATCATGAACTAATTTCATATTATCTTCAGGCTTTGCTGTCAATGGATAATAACAAAAACAAGAAATCATACAACCAAATTGTCCCTTAACAATTTTCTTACCATATTCAATCGTTTTAGCACTTGCTAAAAACTGATGATGTAATGATTGAAAAACAAGAGATTGATCATATGGTTTATTTTCCTCTTTAACTAATCCCACACCATTATATGGACTAAAATATCCAGCGTTGATTTCATTAAAAGGAAGCCAAAAATCAATATCATCTTTCCAACGATTCATAATTGTTTTGGCAAATTTAAAATAAAAATCAATCATTTTTCTATTAGTCCATCCGCCATATTTCTCAACCAAATATAATGGAACAGCATAATGATTCATTGTTAAAAATATTTTTATACCACTATGCTTTAATGATTTGATAATCTCATCATAGAATTTCAATCCTTCTTCGTTTGCTTTCTCTTCATCTCCATTTGGGAAAATTCTTGCCCATGAAATTGAAAATCTATAAACATCTAATCCTAATTCTTTGATAAGTTCTATATCTTCTTTTATGTGATGATATCCATCACTTCCCATTCTAAAAGGATAGTTTCCTACATTTTCACACTGTTTTGCTTTTTCTATAGTATCATAACTTAGCAAACGCGTTTTTGTCGTTGCTTGCTCTGTTCTAGGAAGATAAGGTCGGCAATCTTGAGTATCTAAACCCTTACCACCTTCTTTATACCCACCTTCATATTGACTTGAAGAGGTTGCTCCACCCCATAAAATTTTCTTTTTCATATTATTTCCTCTTTTCGCTATAATTGTTTATCTTTCCAAGCATATATGCACCATATTCTGGTGAATGGATAGGAGATATAAGTTCACAAGGTAAAAATTGCAATTCTTCTTTTAAAGGATCTAATATATAGTGTCCAGCATTAAATACTCCTCCTATATAAGAAACCTTAAAGGAAGAACTAAAATCTTTTGCTAATGTTCTAACAAGTAAGCTAATTTCATAAGCGGCTTCTTTATATATCTGTAGTACATAACAATCTCCACAATCAGCTGCCATTGTTGCAATATAAGCTAATGAAGCAATAGAACTACGGTTATTATTTAAATTATTGATGAATGTTATTATGTCATAATCATTTGTCAAATGGCATTCATTTTTTAGAATATCATATAGTTTAGTCTTCTCTAATCGTCCATCAATTTGTCGGCAATAGATAGATAACATTTCTTTTACAATCCAAAATGCACTTCCTTCATCACCCAATTGATAGCCCCATCCACCACATCTTTTCAATTTATGATTAATACTGGAAAGAGCGATAGACCCTGTTCCAGCAATTACTACGATTCCATCTTCTCCATTCAATGCACCCTGAACAGCAACTTCAACATCATTATATAAAGAAAATTTTCTTTTTCCAAATGCTCGATTACAAACATTTTGGATTCTATCACGCAATTCTTTTTGTTGACCATATCCAGCCAATCCGGCAACTATATAACACCTTTCTTCTGGATCTAATTCATTTACACCCTCCATTAAATATTGTACACATTTTTCCTCAGATTGATTTAAAATATGAACTGTTGGTTTTAATACATCTTTTTCTTTTTTTCCCTCTTCATTAAACAGGGAAAATTTGGTTTTTGTGCCACCACCATCTATTCCTATATATTTCATATTTTTTCTCCTATACATCAATAAAGTTAAAGAGAAAAAGGAAAATCCTTCTTCTCTATTCTGCTGATGCTTCTTTTTCTTCAGCTAATAATTCGTTGTCGTACATCTTAAAGAATGGATAATAAATAATAATTGAAATAATAATCAATATAATATTTAATAATGCTGCTCGCCAATCACCACCACAAGCTAAATAAGCACCAATTGGTCCAGGCAATGTCCAAGGAGCGATAGTAACAGCACAATTTACCAAATGCATAGCAGTTGCTATCCAAGCAATAGTTGCTAAAATAAGAGGTGTAACAATAAATGGTATTAATAACATTGGATTTAAAACAATTGGTGCACCAAAAATCATTGGTTCATTAATATTGAAAATTGAAGGTAAAATTGTTGTTCTTCCTAGTGTTTTACCATATTTAGATTTTGCTTTTACACAAAACAAAATCGCTAAACCTAAAGTAGCTCCTGATCCACCAATATGTACAAACCACTGTAAAAATGGTTCTACACCAATATGTGTAGCTACTCCTCCTGATGCAACAGCAGCAGTATTTTGATCCAATAAAATTAACCAAATTGGTCTTGCCAGTGAACTAACAACTGAATCCCCATGAATTCCAAAAGACCAGAAAAACATAATCAAGAAAATAATTAACAATGTAGATGGCAATGTATCTGTAACACTAATCAATGGCTTAATTAAATTACCTACTAATGTATGTACATTTATTCCTAACCACATAGTGATTGTTGAAACACCTAAAATAATAATAACTGTCGGTGTCAGTGATTCAAATGAACGAGCAACAGCTGGCGGAACAGCAGCAGGCATTGTAATCTTAAACCCTTTTACTTGTGTAAAACGATATATTTCTACCCCAATAAAAGCTGAAATAATACCAATAAACATTCCAGCTGATCCTAAATTTTCTGCTGGTATAACATATCCTGATGGTAAACTGCTAAGAAAAGTGCTTAACTCTGCATTTGTGCTTGCCAAAGCTGTAATTGATTCAGTAACATCTGGTATAGAAACAGGTACAATAGTTAATAAGAAAGTCAATTCAGCTAAAATAGCTCCACTTAACCCATCTAAATCATATGATTTAGCTAACGAATAACCAATGCCAAAAACAGCATATAAAGTCATAATGTACATTGACATTCTATATGGCAACAAAATAGCTACGGCATTATCTTGAATGACCTGTCTAATACCCCATGATTCAGGCATTTGATTGTAAGAAAATGCAATAACCATTAATAATGAGCTTACAATAATTAATGGTAATGTCGCAATGATACCATCACGAATTGCTCTTAAATGTCTTTGATTTGATAATTTTTCCAAAGGTCCTGCTAAGCGACCTTCGATTAAATTCGAAATTTTCTCAAACATTTTATCCCTCCTAATTATTTAAACAATAAAATAATGAAAAAAGCAACACAACCAAATAAACAAGCTACAATCCAAAAATCTTTACAAATTCCTTTTTTTGTCTCAATAAAAAACTGTGAAAAAGCAACACTGAAACCACATACAATTCCAGTAATGATTGCATTTGGCAAACGATAATCAATATGCAATGCAACACATAAATTAATACAAATAATCAATGATAGAAGTGTCATAACTACGATAAATATTGCACTTTTAAATCCAAACATAGGTATATCATAATCAGTTACACCAAAAACATTTTTATATTTTTTATTATTTGCATTTTTAACTACATATTTTCTCATTTTTATACTCCTTTATTTAAGACATTTGGCTGCAAAGCTAATATTTTCATTATTATTTTTTAAAGCTTTTAAACATTCTTCCTCAGTTTTTCCTGTCAATCCCCTCAAAATAGCAACTTTCACATTATAACGACTGTCTTCTAACAATTTTTTTGCTTCCTCTTCTGGGATATCAATTGCCTGATGAACAATATTAATAGCTCTTAACTTTAATTTTTCATTTGTTGGTTGGACATCAACCATCAAGTTTCCATATACTTTTCCCATCTTTATCATTGATGTAGTTGAAAGCATATTTAAAATCATCTTCTGAGCTGTACCTGATTTCATTCTTGTTGAACCAGTGATAACTTCTGGTCCTACAATAACTTCAATTGGATAATCAGCATATTGAGAAAGTTCTCCTTGATGAACACAACATATCGAGATTGTTGAACATCCTTTTTGTCTCGCGTAAATTAATCCACCTATAACATACGGCGTTCTTCCAGATGCAGCAATTCCACAAACAACATCATTTTCATTTAAATTAATTGATTTCAAATCAAGAATGGCCAACTCTTGCGAATCTTCAGCACCTTCAATAGCTGTTGTTAAGGCCTCTTTTCCACCTGCGATCAATCCCTGGACAAGAGTAGGTTCGACTCCATACGTCGGCGGACATTCAGAAGCATCTAAAATTCCTAATCTTCCTGATGTTCCCGCTCCTATGTAAATCAATCTGCCACCACAACTTAACTTCTTATAGATACAATCTACAGCTTTTGCAATTTTAGGTAAGACGTCTTTTACTGCTATAGCAACTTTTTGATCTTCGTCATTGATAACTTTTAAAATATCTAATGTATTCATCTCATCAATATGTAAAGATTCTTTATTTATCTGTTCTGTATCCAAGGCATTTAATTTCATTTATTCTCCCCTCTCTTTCCAAAATTATTATATCATTATTAAAATTTAATTTCAATAAATATTTTATAATTTTGAAATATTATTTTAATAGTGATATTAAATTTTTAAAAGGTATCCTTTTTCATCAAAGAATACCTTTATATTTTTATTTCAACAATTTAGAAACTAGATTTTTTGTTTCTAAAAGCTTATCTTTATTATCCTGTAAATCATTCTTATAAACACCATAGTATAAAAGATCTGTCATAACTAACGATGCTGTTCTTGACGATATAGCTCCAATTCTGATTTCTTTTTCTTCTAGTGGTACAAAAAGATTAACCGTTGCATTTTTAGCTACAATGTTCTTAGAATTTTGTGTAATGGAGATACACGGTATACCATCAGACTTAAGTTTCTTAGCCATTCCAGTCAATCCTGTAGTCATTCCTGAATAACTAATAAAAATAGCTACATCATTCGGTCTCATGCTTTCTGCAAATGTCATTTGAACATGAATATCAGAATTATAAATCGCTTTCTTCCCAATTCGAATTAACTTTTGTGAGAAATCATAAGCTACAATAGCAGAACTTCCAACACCAAACAGGTAAACAGTTTGGGCATTGATAATATATTCAATGGCTTTTTGTAAATTCTTTTCATTAATCATTTGATATGTTTTTTGAACAGTTGAAATATTCAATTGACAACATTTATGAATTAATGTTGATAAATCATCCGTTGCCTCTAAAACAGCATCAATATTTTCTTCTTCATTTTGTTGAGAACCAGCTAAACTGATCTTTAAATCACTAAATCCTTTATATCCTAATTTTTTAGAAAAACGAATTACTGCAGCTGCAGATGTTTGTGTTTTCTTACCAAGTTCTTGTGCAGAATCATTTAATATATCATGTGCATGTCCTAAAATATATTCAGCAATTATCTTTTCTGTTGTCGTATAACTTTTTTGAGCTTCTCTAATTTGTACTAAACAATTCACAATATCATGTCGAGTAGAACTCGACTCCCTCCCTTCATTTCATTTTATAAGCAAGGGTTTCGATTTCCCTCACAGAACCGTAC
>CALUZM010000070.1 GCA_944325245.1 uncultured Massilimicrobiota sp.
CCTATTATGAATATCGCTATGGAATATTTGCAGAACAAGGGGATCATAGCAATAATTTTTTTAAAAAGAGCGAAAATAAAATAATTTTCTCATAACAATACTAGAACACGAAATCATTGCTTTATGACAATTCATTTCTTGTTCTTTTTTTAATCATAAACATATGATTACCAATAATTTCATCATAAATGATCTAAAAAATATACAAATAAACATTTATATTCAAGATAAAAAAATGAATCCGCATCTTAATTATCAAACTTTTATATCTAGTGAATATTCTTAAGCTTCATTCGTCTTGCTTTTATCTTTCCAAGAACACCCGACAAGTACATTGCAATCACAATTAACATACCAAAGTCCAAACCCAGCCCTGCACTTGCTATATATTCGTATAAACTGTCTGGTGTATTCAAACCTAATGTTTCAATTACTAAAAACGCTATCATTCCTAACAAAGCAGCAATCGTTAACCAAAATAATTTTATTTTTATTTTTTGATTTATTGTTTCCGCATAATCCGATAACTTTAATACTGTTTCTTTGACTTCTTCATTCATTTTCTCGCTCTTCCTTTCTCCATCAATAATTTCAGGGATACTCACATTATAGAACTCAGCCAGATTAACCAAAATGCTTATGTCCGGCATATTTATACCAGTTTCCCATCGTGATACTGTTCTTCCAGAAACATTGAGTTGTTCTGCAAGCTGTTCTTGCGTTAAATTTTTTTCTTTTCGAAGTTTTTTAAGAAAAGCTCCGATTTTCATTTGATCCATATGAGTTACCTCCCTCATTAACAAAATACCATTAACATCATTTTTTGAACACGACACAAAGCGAGAAAAAGTCATTTTCTTTCAATTAGACAAGATTGTCAGTTCTGGTAATATCAAGTTTATACTTCTAAATAAGAATAAAGTAAATCATCAATCTTTACTTATCTTAAAATATATTCTGTGATTTATTTTCACACTTCTGCTATCAAATAGATTATTTTATAGTCCTATACCGAAAGTTATTGGATAATGATCAGAAAATGTAATATCTTCATGCACCTTCATACAAGAACACTTTGATACAAGTTCTCTTCTAACAAAAACATGATCAATACAACTTTTTCTTAAAAGTTCACCTGTGGAAGAAAAGATAACTTTTGTTGGCATATTGCAGATGCATACATGACTTTCTAATATACTTCTAAAAATTTTCCAATATGGATATTGGTCATAATCACCTGCATTAAAGTCTCCTACAATAATATCTGCATGATTACTAATACTTTTTATATAGGAAAGATTTTCCTGTCCATTTTTTGCATGCAAACCTAATAAACTGTATTTGTCATGAAGTTTAATAGCAACTTCTCTATTTGATGCTATAGCATGAGGATAAACCACATCATCACAATAGTCCCATGTCTTTAATTTTGTGATAATAACAGTCATCATGATAATATATCCATTATTAAAATTGTCATTCTTTATTATGGAATATTCAATCTCTGGAAAAACTTCTAAAATTCTCATATATATTGCATGTAAATTCCATTTATTTTCATAATCTTTATATGGTATTTGTTGTAATACAGCAATTGAATTATCCTGATCTAGAAAACCTTTAATATATTGTAAGATTTCTTCTAAAAATTGATCATCTTCCGTTAATCCTGTATTCCAATTAAGTATATGATACATTTGCTTATCTCCTTTAAACCACTCGAATCAATTCTTAATTTATGCCTTTCTATTTTCTTCTTTATTTAAATATAACATAGCAAACAACAACATCAAACCAAGAAGAATCCAAGGTAATGCACCATTTATAAAATCAATAACTGGATTACCTTCAAAAATATTTCCAAGAATAATCACAATAACACCCAATACAATAGATATCCAAGCAAACTTTATGATTTTTTTCTCTGCTTTCACTGCCATAGCATCTTTTTCTATTTTTTCCATTAATACTCTATCTCCTTTCAGTAATTCATCAAGACTCACATCATATAAATCACTCATTCGAATAATACTCACAATATCTGGTAAAGATTTTCCATTTTCCCAATTAGAAATAGTCTGTCTGGAAACCATGAGATTCTCTGCTGACTGCTCCTGTGTATATTCTTTTTGTATGCGAGCACTTTTTATTTTATCGGCTATTCTCATTATCCCCACTCTCCTTCACTTACGAGTTTATCAAAATAATATAAATCTTTCTATCAAACATCTTTTACAAAAAGAAAAATTTATGTAAAAATTCTTTGACATCTTCTAAAAAACACATATTATTCAATAATCAAATCATATTCTCTTGGAGACTTAGTATTTATGGTACAAAAACGATATTGTTCTCTTTGTTGATATGCATGATGGCAAATACTATAACCATTTTTTGTTATTGTGGTGTTTTTACAAACTATCTTTTTAAGGTCATTAAAAAGTTGATTAGATAATTCATTTTCATAATGTATAGTTGAAATTTCAGTTGGAAAGAGAATAGAATTATTATACAATCCACCTAAATCAATAAAAATATTTTCTAAATTTTCTTCAGTTAATGTAGAATATTTTTCTGTTGAGAATAATTAGGAACATAATATACTGCAAAATTTTGTTGAAAAGTTAAAAATATGTTTTGTAAATCTTCTTTTGTTGCAAATATTTTCATACTTTTCTTCATTTGATTTACCTCATAAATTTCATTTTTAAAATCTTATAAATAATTGATATTCAACAATAATCCTGAATCAAATCTATTAAATAAATCATAAATAATCTAATGACCCTATTTTATTCTAAAAGAACATTATAAAATATATTGGTAGATAAATAATTTTACCTTTAACCTTTATTTGTCTTTCGTTAGATAAAACATATGCTTTTTGAATATGATAGCTTTCATTTTTCAATAAATTATTAAGAGCACTATGAACTGTATAATCTTTTCCTGATTGCACTTCAGTAGGAACAGCAGATAAGCTATCATAATCATCATATAAGAAATCTACTTCCCCTTTTGAACGATTGTCATAATAATATAACCTCGAACCATGAGCAATAAGCTCACTGGCAACAACATTTTCATAAACTGATCCTAAGTTTATACTTTTTTCATTATCCAATACTGCTCGTATATTAGGTCCATAGAGAATACTTGTAAATATACCAACATCATTGAAATAAAGCTTGAGCAGATTCTTTCCCATTGATTCTATTAACGGAAAAGATGGGTTAGATATTGCTTGTACAGCCAAAGCAATACCAGAACTTATTAAATATTCAAATTCATCAACATAGTCATTGGATGTTTTTCCTTTTTTATTCTCTATATCCTTTATAATCATACGTTTCTTTTTGTTCTCCATATTTGATGGAATCATGTCATATATACATCGTATTTTCAATTTGTTTTCTTGGCCATATTTAGAAGCATCTGTTGCATAATATTCATGAATTTCATTTTGAATTTGACGTACCTCTTGAATATTTTTATTTTCTATATATGAATTTACAGCATCAGGCAAACCACCAACTAACAAATATTTTTTAAATAAATCCATTATTTTCTGATGCACTGATTCATCTAATGATTCTAAATTTTTAAATTTATTTTGCATTGATTCAATAACAAATTGATTCATCCCATTAGCATATAAGAATTCCTCAAAATCCAAAGGATACATATGAATTCTTTTAATACTTCCCATAGGAATAGAGGTTGTTTGAGATAAAATAACTCCAAGTAATCCGCTGGCTATATATGTAAATCTATTATCTTGTGCCAGAAATTTTAATAATGTTAAAAAATGTGGATATGCTTGAATTTCATCAATAAATATAAGAGTCTCTTCTTTTTGACCCATTTTGTTTCCATCTGTCATACTTACTTGTAAATAAAAGTCTTCTACAGATTTTACATTTTCATATAATCTATCACTTATTGAGTCTTCAATCATATTAATTTCAATAAAATTTTTAAATAATTTTTTCCCTACATAACGAATAATATATGTTTTCCCGACTTGACGTGCTCCATCTACGAGTAATATCTTTGAATTCTCTGATAATAAATGTTCTTCAATAACTTGACTTATTTTTCTATATAATATATCTCTCCTCCATATTTTAAATAGAAATAAATTTCAAGATAATAAACTTTTCAATAAAATTATGTAGCTTATTTTATGACTTTTCAATATATTTATGTATAAAATGATAATTTTTCAATGTTTTATCATATTATTGTCGATGAGACATGATTTTTATCATTGATGAATGGTATATAACATTATCATATAACGTCTAATTGTAAACTAAAATATAATTTATAGTTTACAATTAGATGAGCATCTGTTATCATAGCTATAACATTAAAAACAGGTGGTATAAATTATGACAAAAGTAATCTCAAAAAACAAAACAAGTGATATTGTCTATATAGGTATATTCGCTGCGATGATATCAATTTGTTCATGGATAACTATTCCTGCAACTATTCCATTTACCTTACAAACCATGGGCATCTTTACTGCGATTGGTATTTTAGGCGGTCAAAGAGGAACTTTAGCTGTATTGACTTATATTCTTTTAGGAGCTGTTGGTATTCCTGTATTTTCAGGATTTTCCGGTGGTATTGGTATTATTTTTGGAACAACAGGTGGCTATATTATAGGCTTTTTATTTTCAGCAATACTTATGTGGGGAATAGAAGCAATATTTGGAAGAAATCAAATCGTTTTCATTCTTTCTATGATTGCTGGTCTTTTTGTATGTTATGCATTTGGAACAGCATGGTTTATGATTATCTATACTCAACAATCTGGATTTATTGAGCTCTCTACAGTTCTAGGGTGGTGTGTGATCCCATTTCTTATACCTGATTTTATAAAAATGGCAGTTGCCCTTTTTTTAACAAAAAGACTCAAAAAAATATGCCAATAAAATTCAAGAAAATAAATAAAAAGAATATCATGCTTGTTGTTAACAATATAACACATATTCATAGACGATATTATATAAATGAAAAATGAGAAAGATAAATAAAAAATCTATCTTCCTCATTTTTTCACAACATCATTTAACATTGAATAATATAATAATCATGTTTAATAGAAGGCAGGACTTTCTCAAATAAATCTTTTGTCTTTATTTTCATACTTGTTGTATTGATACAAGGATGAAAACCAATATATTCCCCTTTGAGAATATCCTCATCTACAATGAGTTGTACATGACAATCCGTATCATTGATTAATCCCATGACACTTACTGAGCCAGGCGTTATATCAAGATATTCAAGCATTTTATCATCACTCGCAAAGCTTAACCTTGAACTATGAATCTGTTTTGATATATCTTTTGTTTTAAACTTTTTATGCCCTAATAACATCAATAAATAATATTGACTCTTATTAGAATTGACTAAAAATAAATTTTTGCATATTGCTGCATCTAATTCCTCTTCAATTTTGACACAGTCTTCCATTGTCATAGCACTTTCATGATCAATACGCATATACTCTATAGAAAGAGAATCTAATAAATCATAAACCTTGATTTCCTTTTTTAATCTATTCTCTATATCTATCGGTCTTCCTTTCATTAATACCATAAGATTATCACATCCTTTTCATTCACATAATAACATTATACTCCAATTCGTAATTTTTGAAATTTCTTTTTTTATTTCCTATAAAACATCTAAAAGCTTGACAGTCATAGTAAAAATTGAGATATTAAATTTAAAGAAAATAACATGAGTGAGGGAAAATACTATGAAGAAAAAATATTTATTGGGAGCACTGGTCATTATTGTACTGATATGTTCTATTTACTTTTTAAAAACAAATGATAATCAATATTATAATCCAGCCAATGAAGAGAAGTTTATAAATATTGAAAATATAGAACATCCAGAATTCAGTTATCTATTAGAAACATATTTAAAATTAGAAACTTCTGGCTTAATGGTATCCTTTGATCGAACAGAAAATACTGAAAACTATCAATCTTTAGGAAATGGTAACTATGAAATGTATGCAACAATGCAAGATGTCAGTCAGCCAGAAGAATTATATACACGTTCACCAAATATGATTTTTACAATTGAAAAGAATCTCTTAAAATTTGATGAGTTAGAAGAAGGTGTTTTATCGCGTGATTTTAATGAATTTGTGATACCTGAATTAACCATACCTACAGATATTCATCAAAGTGAAAGCTACCAAACTCTTCAAAAAATGGATTATGATGTTGATGTTTCAATCAGCTTTGCTGATTATGTTTCATTTGAGGATATCACAGCTTTTATGAAGAATTGTGATAATACACAGTTTGTCTGGCTGGCAATTGATAATGTTGATAGAGGAAATATGCATCCACTTGGATTAACACTGTTAAAAGAAACATATACAACACCTGTCACTGAAGAAGCCAATCAGGCATATCCAAACTTATCACTCGTTGATGAAGAGATTTATGATGCTCAAAAATTAAAGCAATCTTATATCTCAAAACTTAAACTTCTCAAAGATCATCCCAATTTTTTAGAACTGATGCCTGATGCAGTTATGCCTAATGATATTCAACCAGATATAATTGATGAATTATATAATGATGCGTTAAATAACAATTCATGTTATGGTATAAGACTTATAACAAATTCTAAGAATGTATTATCTCTTATTGATAAGTTTGATGTTAGTCAAATTTATATTCATGAAAATTAAAACCTATAACAAAAAAGACCTTTTGGTCTTTTTAAATTTGCAAAAGACATGCAATCATATAAGTGATAAAAAATGATGCTACCCCAACACCCACTACTAACAAAAATGTTTGATAATGTCTTTTCCCTATTTCCTGGTTTTTTTGAATTTCATCCAATGTCTGTCCTTCTGTAAATGCTAAGATTTCTTTATAGGTATGAATATCATATTTTTTCTTTTGCTTTTCTAATTGAAGTGCATAATATATAGCTACTCCATAAATCAGTATCCAAACAAAGATACCTACAACCTGTAAATAAGCCCATAATGGAACAAGTGATAGAACAGATACAATCAATAAAACTCCATAAATTGCTCCATCTTTATTAAACTTATTGATTTCTTCTTTTTTAATTTGATATTTCATCATTTCTAAATCTCCTTTCACTAATTGATCAATAGAGACATTGAAAATCTGACTCAGTAAAACCAAACTATGAATATCTGGATAACTCTTATTTGTTTCCCAATTGGATATTGTCTGTCGTGATACATAAATTTTTTCAGCTAGCTGTTCCTGTGATAAATGGAATTGGTCACGATATTTTTTCATTTGATTTCCTATTTGCATTCAATTCCCTCCTTGACAACTTCATGATAATAAATTGAGACTTCAAAGTCTATCTAACATCTTTGACATCCTCTTATTTTACTGTGTCAAAACATTTTGACAAACATTATTACCCCTTAGAAAGATCATAATGAAATATTTTCCTAAAAATAAGAAAGCCACATTCCTTTAAAAATCTGAGAATGTAGCTTTGAAATTTATTCTTATGTTAATCAGCTTTGTGGAACTGTACCTTCCATGAAAGTCCAGCTTTCACCTGATAAACATCTTTAAAGCTTCCTTGATTTAGTCCTATTGAAATATAATCAGATGAAGAATTAAAGATAACAGGTTGACCAATATCTACAAATCCAAAAGATTGAGCATAAAGAACATTTTCATCAAAATAAACACCTTGTTCATTTTCTAAAACAATATGAATCATATCACCTTCATGATAACCAACACGATTAAAGTCTTCAGTTAAAACATTAAAGACAATACTTCCAAAAGGATCAGAAACATTAGAAACAATACCATGAACATCTTCATTTTTGACATCCGCTTTTAAATATTCATAATCCAATAAAACAATATCATCAACAGGATAACTTTCTCCTACTTCTTCAAATGTGATTTGTCCACTGGCAAGTTTTGCGGCTGTATATGCAAATAAATCTCGACCATGGAAAACAGATACACTTTCTGTTCCCTGATAACGATTCTTTGTTTCATCAATCTCTCTGATTTCTTCAATCCCTACATTATAATACATATGTGTTAATGTTCCATTATCTGGTGTAACAATATAATTCCCATCTTTTAATAAAGCCACACTGGCTTTTCGAGGTGTCCCTACACCTGGATCAACCACAGACACAAAAATTGTTCCTTGAGGCCAGAAGGGTTCTACATAATTCAATTGTTGACTTGCCTCTAAAACATTGAACTTTTCAATCGTATGCGTACTATCAATACATTCTAATGAAGCATCAACTTGTTTACAAACACCTTTCATTGTTGCAACAAAAGGCCAATCCAAACTGAAATCAGTTTGCCATACAATACATGGTTTCATTCTTTTCCTCCCTATTAAAATGGATACCATACTTCAGATACATTAAAAAATACTCTTCCAATGATATAAGCCACGACAAATATACCTAATAAAATATAAACCACTTTCACTTTTCTATCATTTGGTGTTTCTCCATGTTCTGAGTAATAACTACGTTTCTTTCCTTTACCAAATCCTCTTAAATCCATAGCATTAGAAATATTCCCAATACGATCAAAGGAAGTAATGACTAAAGGAATTAAAATTAATATATTCTGTTTAATTCTTTTGATTAATCCTGTTTTCTTAGGATCAAGTTCAACACCACGCGCCTGCATAGATACTTTTATATTTTGATAATCTCTTGCTATATCAGGGATATAACGAAAGGCCATCTCAACAATTGTACAAATTTTATAAGGCACTTTGCATGAATATAAACCGGCTGCAAATTCACTTGGTGTAATAGCTAAAATAAAATCTAAAGAAATTAGAAATGATGCAATCATTTTTAAAAATCTTGATAACAAAAACCAGACTTCTTCATATGTCACTATATAATGATCTGTGAATTGAAACCAGATTGTTTCATGACCAAAATAAAGCATACCTAAATGTGGATTGGCTAAATAATATAGAAGAATATTAACAAGATTCATAACCACCACAAAAATAATAATATAACGCACTGATTTTAATTTCGGTTTTAATGAGATAAGTCCTATAATACCTAAAATCAAAACAGGTACAATAAGTCTTAAATCAAAAGACATAATCAAATAGACAATCAATACAAAGAATAAACGAACTTTTGTTGTACCTGATAACTTATGCAAAAAAGTTTCACCAGGTATCAGATTAATAATAAAATTATTCATGACGGTTCATCCTTTCATGCTCAATAAAATGTTCAGTAAATTCATCACAAGGAAGACCAATACGTTTTGCTAAAGTGAATAAAGAGGTCTCTTTTAAATGAGCTCTTTGAATGATATCTTCATTACTTAATATTTTAAAGACACTATCATCACCAATACATGTACCTTCACTAAAGACAATTGCTCTATCTGTATATTCAATTGCTAAATGCATATCATGAGTAATGAATAAGATTGTAATGCCGTATTCTTTATTTAACTGATCTAAGAATGTCATAATTTCAGTATAAACACGATAGTCCTGTCCAGCAGTTGGTTCATCTAAAATCATCACATCTGGTTTCATTGCTAAAATAGAAGCAATGGTCACACGTTTCTTTTGTCCATAGCTCAATGCTGAAACAGGCCAGTTACGCATAGAATAAAGATTACACATCTTCAATGCTTCTTCAACATTCTCATCAATTTCCTGCTTTGAATAACCATGAAGCATTAATCCTAAAGCAACTTCATCTTTAATCATATCTTTAACAATCATCTGATTAGGATTTTGCATGACATATCCAATCATTTCACCTATTTCTTTGATTGAATATTGCATATAATCCTGACCTTTTAAAAGAATCTGCCCATGTGTTGGTCTTAAAATTCCACAAAGCAATTTAGCAATGGTACTTTTTCCTGCACCATTTTTTCCAATAATGGCGATTTTTTCTCCTTTATGAATATCAAAAGATACATGTTCCAGAACATTTTGATGTGCATTATAGCCAAAAGATAAATCTTTAACTTCAATAACAACTTCCTGTTGTTGTTGAGGTTGAGAAGGTAGCGTCTGTTGAAAATCTTCTATCAATTGCTGACGATATGGTTCAAGATCAATATCATAAACATTACTAATATGACCAGGTTGCAACTGACATCCAGCATTTTTTAATGCTGTAATATATAGTGGTTCTCGAATACCATTATCTTTTAACAAATGACTCAACAATAATTCATCAGGTGTCATATCAGCGATGATCTGTCCATCCTGCATTAAGATAACACGGTCTACATGTCGATATAAAACATCTTCTAAACGATGTTCAATAATAACGACTGTTTTCTTTTGTTCTCTATAAATACGATCAATCAAATCAATCGCATCATTCCCCATCATGGGATCCAAGGCAGCTAAAGGTTCATCAAATAACAATATCTTAACATCATCATGCATAATACCGGCTAAAGCCACACGTTGTTTTTGCCCGCCACTCAAATCATAGGGAACATGATTTAAAAATTCATGCATGTCTACCATTTTGGCTGACTCATATACACGTGGAATCATTTCTTCTCGCGGCATATTATCATTTTCCAGTGCATATGCAATATCTTCACCAACAGATAATCCAACGAATTGTGCATCCGAATCCTGTAAAACAGTTCCAACTTGACTACTTAACTGAAAAATGCTAGATTGAACAATCTCCAAACTAGCAATTTTACAAGATCCTTTTATCTCCCCATCATATGAAAATGGAATCAATCCATTGATACAATGGGCAAGTGTTGATTTCCCACAACCAGATGGTCCCAGCAGCAACACTTTTTCCCCTTCATAAATCGTCAGATTAATATTCTTTAAAGTTTCTTTAGTTTGTGATTTATAACGAAAACTAAAGTCTTTAAATTCAATGACAGGTTTTTTCATTATTCAGCTTTTAAATTTTGACCGCGAGAATTTCTACTAGCTAAAACTTTTAAAACAGGTATACCAATTACTAATAAAACAATAATATTTGAAATTGATCCTACAACTGATTGGTATAAAGTAATCGTTAATTCTCCACCATACCATAAATATGTAAATACTGGTGTCACAAGACCAAAACTGATTGCACATCCAACAATGCAAAGGATAGCATAAATCACCATATGTTTGATTTCAAAAATACCATCTTCAATATAAGCACCATATAATGGAAGAGCTCCAATAAATAATCCTAAAACAGCATTTCCAATTGACCAGTCAAACCAGAATCCAGATCCACTAATTAAATCAGCAATCACATTACCAACACCAGCAGCAACAGCAGCTGGTACAGGTCCAAATAATCCACCAACAATGACTGGAACAATCATCGCCGTTGTTAAACTTGTATTTGTGAAAATTCTAATAGAACCAAAGTTCATTAATACACCAAATAAAGCTGCCCCTATCGCAACTCCTACAATTGTTTTGGTATTCCAAACACCAATAAATTTCTGTAATGTTGTCTTTTTATTCATAAGACACACCCCTCTCTTATTTTTTCCTATTAAGACATAACAAATGTTAAATCTTTATCTTTTCTTTGTCAACAAATTTATACATTATTCCCTAGATTATTACTCATAGATAATCTTTGGTGCACGACGAATGCTTATTTCCCAATGGATACCTGTTCCAATATTATAAGCTTTCGCAAAACTTCCCTGATTAATCGCTACTGCCATACGATCTAAGCTATTGGCATATAATAATGTTTCTCCAGTAGACACATCAGCAAAGCTTCTTGCATAGACAAGAATATTCTTATAAACAATACGATGCGCATGTTCAATACAGATTTCTACACGATCTCCAAAAGATACATTAAGCTGCTTAAACATTTCACGAGGAATATTTGTCCATAAACTACCAAAGCGCACATCCAATACATCAATTGTTCCCCTTACAATATCATGATCAAATGTTGGTGCAATAGTTGTTAATTCCACAATAGATTCTACATCTATCTCTGGTCCAATCTCTTCAAATGAAATGATTCCTGAAGCCAATCTTGCAGAAGTGTAAGCATAAATATCACGTCCATGGAAAGTATAACTTTCTCCAGAGTTTGGCAACCTGTTCTTTGTTTCATCAATTTCTCTCGCTTCCTCAATACCGACAATCATCTTAAGATGTGTTAAAGTTCCATTATCCGGTGTAATGACATATTGACCACCTTTTATTTTCACAGCAACACTTCTTCTAGAAGAACCAACTCCTGGATCCACAACAGAAACAAAAACACTTCCTGCTTTCCAATAACTGACTGTTTGAATCAAGCGATAAGAAGCTTCCCAAACATCATATGGTTGAATATCATGCGTCAAATCAAAGATTTTCAAATTTTCATCAACACTAAATGCAACTCCATACATTGCACTGACAGCCCCATCTGCCAAACCAAAGTCTGTTTGTAGTATTAATGGTTTCGACATTTTTCTCCCTCCTTTTCATCTCACGCCCTCTATTATACAAAAAATTTTTATTATTGAAAATATTTTTTATAAGTAGATAGATTTTCTCCACGAAAAAAGCCTTCCAAACTGAATTATTTCAGCTCAAAAGGCATTTTGACGCTTATAAATCACAGATTCCTTGATTCTCTCCATAAATAGAATACCAATCACTATTAAAATCATCGACTGCTTTTTCTATATTTGGATTCTTAAAGACTTGCTTTAAGACTGCTACTGGTGCTGTGATAGATTGTGCTCCATTATT
>CALUZM010000071.1 GCA_944325245.1 uncultured Massilimicrobiota sp.
CATTATTATCAGTATGGTGTTGGAAAATATGGTTTAAATAAAGCTTTCCGTTATTTAGATCATCATATTATACCAATAGAACATATTGGGAATAATACACTTGAACAACTGATTGGTTATGAAGACCAGAAACGTAGATTAACTGCTAATACTGAAGCCTTTTTAAATGGTCAAAAAGCAAATAATGTATTGCTTTATGGTGATAGTGGGACTGGTAAATCAAGTAGTATTAAAGCATTATTAAATCGTTATTATAAAGATGGTTTAAGAATGATAGAAGTTTATAAACATCAATTTATATCTTTGCCTCAAATTATTGATGAATTACAAAATAGAAATTATCGTTTTATTATTTTTATGGATGATTTATCTTTTGAGGAATTTGAAGTTGAATATAAGTATTTGAAAGCAGTCATTGAAGGTGGTTTAGAAAAGAAACCAGATAATATTCTTATTTATGCAACAAGCAACAGACGTCATTTAATTAAGGAAACATGGAATGATCGTAATCATGATCAGGAAATTAATAATAATGATGCAATGCAAGAAAAACTGTCTTTAGTATCCCGATTTGGAGTTCAAATCATGTATATTCATCCTGATAAACAGCATTATTTAGATATTATTGATGCTTTAGCAAAATTCTATCATATTCAAATGCCAATTGAACGTCTACATGAGTTGGCATTGCAATGGGAAATGAGAAATGGAGGTTTTTCTGGAAGAACAGCAAAACAATTTATTCATATGCTGCTTTCTAAACAATCATGAAACAATTAACTTTAGAAGATTATTCTATTATTCAACCTTATTTAAAAAAAGCTAATTATGAAGGATATAATTCGAATTTTGTAACGATGATGATGTGGAATCATGAATATCATATTCAATATGAAATTCATGACCATTTTCTTGTCATGTTACATCATTATAAAAATATTTATTTTTGGGCTATGCCTTTTACAACACCTGAGTATTATCAAGAAGCTATGGATTTTATGATTCAATATAGTCATGATCACCAATTTCCATTTATGATTGATTGTGCTGTTGAGGATTTCGTTAAAGAGATTCAAAGAAATGATTCTCAAAAAAAGTTTTTATTTGAAAGAACACCCTATAATGATGACTATATTTATGATAAGAAAATGCATCAAACATTGTCTGGAAAGAAAATGCAGAAAAGAAGAAATCATTATAATGCATTTCTTAAAGAACACCCAAATTACGAATATCGTGATTTAGATATTACAAATGATTTTGATACTATTCTTTCTTGTCTGAATAGATGGGAAGGGGAAAAAGAATATTTGAGTGAATCTATGACAAGTGAAGTGCGCGGAATTATGTCATTATTATCTTCTAAACATTTGCTTGATTTTGAAATAGGTGGCATTTTCATAGATAATCAAATGGAAGCTTTTATTATCGCATCACGATTAAATCATTCAACTATTCAAATTCACGTTGAAAAAGCGAATAAAAAGATTAGAGGTTTATATCCGGCCATTTTAAAAGAATTGTTAGAACATCATTTTCAAGATGAGAAATGGATTAATAGAGAAGAAGATATGGGACTAGAGAATTTACGTCGTTCCAAACAATCACTTCATCCAGTCAAAATGATTCATAAATATCGTATTTATGAAAATCATACTGTTATAAAAAAGGCTAATGAAAGTGAAAAAAATCAAATAAAGAGCTTATGGAAAGATTGCTTTAAAGATGAAACTGATGAATCTACAGATTTTTATTTTTCTTATATGTATAACAGCCATAATACATATGTACTCAAAAATAATGATCAAATTCTTTCTGTACTTCAGATAGTTCCCATGACGATCATTCAAAAGCAACAGGAACAAGAATGTTACTTTATTTTGGG
Organism: uncultured Massilimicrobiota sp.; assembly: GCA_944325245.1. GTDB lineage: Bacteria > Bacillota_I > Bacilli_A > Erysipelotrichales > Coprobacillaceae > Allocoprobacillus. Next base: position 1,886 of record CALUZM010000071.1, read on the forward strand.
TGTCTGTACAAATCAAAATTTCCGCCAACAAGGCTTAATGAAGCAATTAATGCAATATATTTTAAAGCAATATCATCATAAAAAGATTTATTTACAAGCGTATCACCCAGAAATTTATCGTCCTTTTGGATTTTTTGCATCCCACTACCATCAAGTTATAGAGGTTAATAAAGATACTCTCAATGATACTGAAAAATTTGAATTATCAGATGATTTTTCTTTATTATCACAATATTATGATTTATTCACTAAAAACTTTGATGAGTATAGATTGCGTTCTGAAAATTATTGGAATCTATTTAAAAAGAGATGTCAAAGTTTTGAGGATCAGGTGTTAATATTTAAAGAAAAGGGTTATCTCGTATATCATGAAGATGAAATAAGTATATATGTTCATGAATTGATTTATTTAAATAGTCAAGCTTTCAATCAAATGCTTGCATATTTCAAGAACACTTCAAAAAAATTAATAGTAGAGTGTGATATAAATGTTAATATTGATGGAAAAAAAGATTTGGTGATAACAATGATGTCAAACCAGCTATCAGAAGATCAATTTGATTTAAAGAAATATATCAATGAAGTCTATTGATAAAGGTATAAAACACTTCCAATGGATATGGGAAACGGAAGTGTTTTTATTTTATAGGATTATTTTTTGAAAATTCAAACCTAATATTTATACTTTATTAACTCATATTCAACTCAATGAAGGAACATATAGAAAAGGGGTTATACGGAATCAAAGAAATTATTAAATATCATTAACTTCGCATAATATACGTTATGTCATTTTTTTTATTGAAAAAAAGCATATTTATGTTATATTAGTAATATAAAAAGAAGGGAGTTTTCATATAATGACTATTAAAGATGCTATAAATGAATATCGAATATATTTAACAGTTGAAATGAATGCCAGTCAAAATACGATATCAGGATATTTATCAGATTTACAACAATTTCATAATTATTTAAATACTATAAATGTTTATGACATTCAAGATGTATCAAGGGATCATATCCGCAGTTATATTATTAGTGTTGATAGCAAATACTCCATTGCATCTAAAAATCGCCTTTTAGCTTCTATGAAAATGTTTTTTATTTTTTTAGAGAGAAACCATTATATTTCATCAAATCCTGCATCTTTCTTTGAGTCACAAAAAAAGCCCTCTACTCTTCCACAAACGTTAACATCACAAGAAATGGCTCAGATTTTAAATTCAATAGAGATAAAAAATAAAAGTGATGTCCGTGATAAATGTATGATAGCTTTATTATTTGCGACAGGAATGCGTGTTAGTGAAATGTGTCATTTGCAGCTTAAAGATATATCTATGGCTCATAATACAATTAAAGTATATGGAAAGGGAAGAAAAGAAAGAAATGTCTTTATTGACGAACAAACAAAAGAAATACTTTCTAATTATCTTAATCATTATAGAAATGAATTTATAAAAAATGAAAATTCATTTGTCTTTTTGCTAAACAATGGAAAGCCGATGACAAGAAATGAATTTTATAATATTTTAAAAAAAAGAGTCAATAATAGTCCAATTACCAAACACATAACTCCACATACACTTAGACATTCATTTGCTACAGAAATGCTGAATAATGATGCAGATCTCCGCTCAATTCAGGAATTATTAGGTCATAGAAATATTTCAACAACAACCATCTATACTCATGTTAATAATACAAAAATCAATGAAGAATATAAGCATTTTCATCCAAGAGCTCAAAAGAATCATAAATGATTAAAGAATGACTATAACAATACATATGATAAAAGCAGACATTTAAGTCTGCTTTTATACTATCATTTTATATAACAATAAGACGTTTATAAAGACATAAAGAAACTATATGTACATATCACTGCTATTATAACGATCATCACCATGATATATAAGAAAATATATTGAGAGGATTTTTTAAATTGTTGATAAGAAGCCAAAAATGAACATATATATAAGAACAATGCTATCAAATAATCTACTGTTAACAAAATTTGGTTTTGCATAGATAAACTAAAAATATATAATAAACTACCTAACAATGTTCCTCCCAAGACCAACATGACTGAACGACGTCCATTTTGCATATCACTCATAAAAGAATACTCCTAAATAATTTGATTTAATAATGACGTACCTATACCAGGATTGTCTACTTGGAAGTTGTCTGCAATCGTTGCACCTATGACTGCATAACTTTTTAATAAACCTAAATGTTTAGGCATTTGTAGTGATTTGCTATAAATAATAAGTGGAACATTTTCACGTGTATGATCAGTCCCTTTATATGTTGGATCATTTCCATGATCTGCCGTTATCATTAATAAGTCATCACTATTGAGATGATATAATAATTCTTCTAATTGATGATCAAATTCGACAATTGCCTGTCCATACCCTTCTGGATTACGTCTATGACCATATACAGCATCAAAATCTACAAGATTGAGGAAAGCTAATCCAGTAAAATCTTCTTTTGCAATTTCAATTGTTTTTTTCATACCATCTTGATTAGATACAGTTTTAACTTTACGTGTAATTCCCTGATCAACAAAAATATCAGGGATTTTTCCAATTCCAATAACTTCAATAAGATTTTCCTTTAAGCTATCTAAAACAGTTTTACCAAATGGTTTTAATGCTAAATCATGGCGATTGGCCGTTCTTACAAACTCACCCTTCTTTTTTCCAATATAAGGTCTCGCAATGACACGTCCTATTTTCCAGCGATCATCCATAGCGATTTCTCTAGCAATTTCACATGCTTTATACAATTCTTCAAGAGGAATGACTTCTTCATTTGCTGCTATTTGAAAAACTGAATCTGCAGATGTATAAACAATCCAATCACCAGTTTTGATTTGATGTTCTCCCCAATCATCCAGTATTTTTGTACCACTTTCTGCATAATTTCCTACACATTTTCTTCCTGTTTTTTCTTCAAATAAACGAATGAATTCTTCAGGAAATCCAGTATCTGTAAAAGTTTTAAATGGTTTGGTAATGTGAAGCCCCATCATCTCCCAATGTCCAGTCATTGTATCTTTTCCATTAGAAACTTCTTCTAATCTGGCTGTATATGCTAACTGATTTTTAAGAGGATGTATTCCTTGAAAAGAACCAATATTACCTAATCCCATTCCTTCTAGGCATGGAACATCTAACCCCCCTACTTTTTCACAAATATGACCTAATGTGTTTGCACCAAAATCATCAAAATCAGCAGCATCATGTGCATCACCTATTCCTAATGAATCAAGTACAATGAGAAATATACGTTTATATTTTTCCATTTTTCTATTTCCTTTCTTGCATTCTTGGATGTAATTGATATGAATCTTTTTTTATTTTCTTCCTTGATAATACATCACTTTATTATTATAACAATATTTTGACAAAAAAACCACTCATGTTGCTTATTAAAATAATGGTATGATATATAATCGAAATGCAAGAGACAATGTTAAAATAATTAAAACTGCAATAATAAAATTTAAACGATAATTAAGAATACTTTTGATATTAAAGTTTTGTTCAATATAAAAATTAACTAATGTGACATAACTAGATATATATAAGCCAATGTACATCATAATAAAAACCATTACAATTTCAAAAACAATTTCACATAACATCAAAAGAATAATCATAAAATCAATTTGAATAATAGATAATGTATATTGTATTGAAAAAGAAATCTGTAATCCTTTTAAAAAAGTTATAAATAATAAACCAAATTGACCAATATAACTTGTACTTAAATATGTACATATAACAATAAATAACCCACTTTGTATAAGATATAGCTGATAATGATTCTCATATTTTTCTATATTAAAATAAAACAAATAACGAAAGAACTCCTGAATTGTTATATTCGTATGAGAATATTGATAAAATCCAAATAAAAAACCCATAAAGACAATAAAACTGATCATAATTAAAAAATATTTTTTATCTTGAAGAAGTCGACGTAAAAAAACACTCATTTTATCACCTCTTTAAAGTATATGAGCGTTCTTTACAGTTATTCATTATTTTCAAGATATTTCTTTTGAATTTCTTCGTCTTTTATTAAAGAAGAAGCTTTCATTATTTTTGTATTTGGAAAGCTTTCATTTAAATGAAAAATGAGCTGATCAGTTGTTTGTTCATTTTGAGAAATTTGGCTTTCTGATTGATGATTTCCAAACAATGAAAGTTGTATATTTAGATTTTTCATTTGAACAACATTATTTAAACTGACTCCTACTAATCTTAAATTCTCACCATGATATATGCTTTCAAATAATAATAATGCTGTAGCATATATAACTTCATAATCATTTGTATATTGATCAATTATAATTTGTTTTGTCTTAGCCTTTTCACGAGTATATTTTAAAGTGATAGAAATAGAGTTAGAAACCAGATTTCTTTTTTTGGCTCGAGAAGAAACTTCTTGTGATAAAGAATGGAAAACAGATCGAATGAATTCTTCATCATGACTGTCTCTTTCAAATGTTGTAGAATTTCCTACAGATTTTAATTCGTTGCGTTCATAATTGATTTTAGAAAAATCTTTTCCATTAGCACGTTGATAAATAATAAAAGCGTTTTTTTGAAAGATACTTCTTATTTTTTCATAATTCTCATATTTTGCTAAATCACCAATTGTATATATCTGCAGTTTTTGAAGTTTGGGAACAGTTTTTTTCCCTATTCCATACATATCACTAATTGGTAAATGCCATAATTTTTCTTTAAAATTACGATTTGTAATAATTGTGATACCCATAGGTTTTTTCATGTCACTCGCCATTTTAGCTAAAAACTTATTGGGAGCAATTCCAACAGAACATTGCAAATCAAGTGTCTGAAATACTTTGTCTTGAATCGCTTTTGCAGCTTCATAGGGGCTTATTTTGTTGGTTTGAATATACTCTGTCATATCTACATAACATTCATCAATACTTGCTACTTCTAATTTTCTTGAAAAGGAAGAAATGATTTCAAAAAAATGATTTGATAATGTCTTATATAAAGTAAAATGAGGTGGGACGATAACGAGATGTGGGCAAAGTTCTTTTGCTTTAAATAAAGGCATAGCTGAATGAATACCATATTTCCTTGCTTCATAAGAAGCAGTCGTAATAATACTTCGTCTTGACTCACGACAGACAACAATTGGTTTTCCTTTAAGTTGAGGATTATGCGAAATCTCTGCACTTGCAAAAAATGCATTCAAATCAATATGAAATATAATTTGCAAAGACATCACCTCAACTTTCATGATTCTATTTTAACATATAGTTTTTATAATTATAAAGACTTTCTTTTTTTACATGATCAGTTTTATGAGCTAATCTTAATTTATCAGCTATCATAGCAATAAATTCAGAATTTGTTGGTTTTGCTTTTACAGCTGAAACAGTATATCCAAAAATATCATCAATTGCATCTGTATTTCCCCTATTCCATGCAACTTCAATAGCGTGGCGTATAGCTCTCTCTACACGAGAAGATGTTGTATTATACATTCTCGCAATATCTGGATATAATACTTTTGTTACTTGTCCTAAGATTTCAATATTGTAATATGTTGTTAAAATAGCTGTTCTTAAATACATATAACCTTTAATATGAGCAGGAATACCAACTTCATGAAGAATTTCTGTGATTTCATTTTCTATTTTCACTCTTTTATACTTTTCAGATTCATCCTGATCCATTAATTCCTGTTTTTTAAACTCTGAAGCAGCTATATAAAGTGTCGATTGAACAAAATGTTGAATATCAAAAGGATATTTGAAGCAATATGTAACATCAAGTTCTTCTAACATATTACATATTGTTTGATTGGTAAATTGTGTAATACATATAACTTTTTGATATGCTTGATTCTTCATTTCTTTTAATTTTTTTAGGACACCAATTCCATCAATTTCTGATAACATCAGATCAATGATTAATAAATCGCAAGTTCTTTGATTAAAAAATTTCAAACAATCATTTCCATTGTTAGCAGTACCTACAATTGTTATTTTATTTGTTTTTTCTAAATTAATTTTTATATTTTCCAATAATTCCGGTTGATCAATGGCAATATATGTTTTCATGATTTCCAATTTTCCCTTTTGATTTATTCTCATCAGCAAATTTATTATATATGTGTCAAAATTATATTCCTAGCTTTTTGACAAAAAACATATATGAAAAAATGAATTTATATCAATTCGTCAAAATTCTCACTGCTTTTTCCGACAAGAAATTTGTTAAAAAGTCTAATTATGTTGAAATAAGAAAAAGAGAATCTTTGACGATTCTCTCTCTATTTGTCGTTTTCTAACATCCAATCTATATACAAACCATAACCTTGATGAACATTATGAACATCGACATGAGTAACACATCCAATGAGTTTATTATTTTGAATGATAGGTGATCCACTCATTCCTTGAACAATACCATTTGTTAATGATAAAACTCTTTTATCTGTTATCTCAAAAGTGATTCCTTTCACTGCTGGCGCATCTTGCTTTTTTAAGTCGGTTATTCGAATCGAACAACGCGTTACTTCATGTCCATCTAATACTGTTAAAAAATAGGCACCACCGGTTTCAACTTCATCTATTGATGCTGTAGAAATTGTCTTTAAACCATCTGAAATATGAGTATATTCTCCATATATCCCATAATGATTATTATCAAAAATATTTCCAATTTCTATATTACCAATATCAGCAATTTTTTCTCCGGGGTTACCATTTTCTGATGGATTTATTTTTTTTACATAAGAATTATAAATTGTTCCATTTTTGACAACTGTTTCACTAGATAATGAAGTATCATACATCATATGACCTAATGCTCCAAAATGATGATTTTCTGGATTATAGTACGTCATTGTTCCTATACCTGATAGACCATCTTGCACATATAAACCTGTTGTGAATTGATCATTCTTTTTTTGGAATTTTAATTCTTTTTCTAATGAATGATTTTCTCTTTTTATTGTCAAGATGATTTTTTGATTATTTTCAATATTTTCTTTAATTGCATTCATTAATTCAGATATGCTTTGTACTTTTTGTTGATTAACTTGAGTAATCAAATCCCCTGATTGATAACCATCACTTGCTGGATTGTAGGTCTCATTGTCAATAGAAATATCATAAGTACCCGTAATCATAATTCCTTCATAATCTAGCTCAATGCCAATAGATTGACCACCTAAGATGACATCAGCAGCGAAAACTTGGAAAGATGGAAAGATTAGTGAAACGACAGTGATGAGCGATATACTTAACTTTTTAAAAAGCAAAGCATATACACCTCCTTGTAATCATTAAAGATTACATTTTATTTTGGCATATATGCTTTATTTTATACATTTAATAATTTTTTTGCATTTTCTATTGCTTCTTGAGTTGTTTTTTCTCCTGAAAGCATTTTAGCAATTTCATTAATTTTTTCTTGGTCATTCAATAAACGAATAGATGTTACTGTATCATCATGATGAGATTTTTTTTCAATACAATAATGATGATGTGCTAAAGCAGCAACTTGTGGTAAATGAGTAATACAAATGACTTGTTTATAATCGGCAATCTGTTTCATTTTTTCACCTATACGTGTTGCTACTTTACCACTCACTCCTGTATCAATTTCATCAAATATAATTGTATCAATATCATTATATTTTAAGATAATCGTTTTAATGGCCAACATAATACGTGATATTTCTCCACCACTGGCTGTTTCATTTAATAAGCTTAAATCCTGCCCTTGATTGATGGCAACAAAAAATCGAATATCACTAGCACCTAATACGTGTCGTTTTGTTTTTGTTATTTGAACTTTAAAAATAGCTTTATCTAAATAAAGATCTTTTAATTCTTTTTGAATATCTTTTTCAAATTTCTCTGCGTAAGTCTGTCTAATATGATGTAACTGATCAGCTAATTGATCAACTTTTTTCTGTTGATCATTCAATTGTTTCTGTAATTCTTGAATATATTCTTCTCTATTTTCAATAATAGAAATTTTATTTATAAGTTCTTCTCTATATTCTTGAATACTTTCCATTGTAAAACCATATTTTCGTTTTAATCTATTAACTTTAAATAAAATATCCTGTAATTCATTAAAACGATATTCATCAAACTGAAAAGAGTGATATGTATTAAGGATATCTTCTGTCACATCCATTAGATTATAATAAATATTATTCATATTTTCATAACTCTTTTCAAATTCATGATATTGAGATAAGGATTGTATTTCATAAACAGCTTCTTTTAATTTTGGTAAAATTCCTTGATTATGATTCATTAATTGATCAAAATTTTGAATTTTTTCATTCATCTTTTCATAATTTTGTAAAATTTTTAATTCTTCTTCAAATGAATCAATCTCATCATCATTATAAGGAACTTCATCAATTTCTTTTAATTGACTGTTTAAATAATCAAGCTGTTCATCAGACATATCTTCTTGAATTGTTTTTTCTAATTGATTTTTGATATGTCTATATTGAGAAAATTGTTCTTGATAATCAGGTAAGATCTCTTGAATAGCCTCTTTTGCATACTCATCAAGTAAATGAATATGATTTTTTTCTTCAAAAAGTTTTTGTGTTTCAAACTGTGAATGAATATCAATAAGAAAAGGCATTAATAATTTTAAAGCACCATGTGTAGAAGAATGATAATTAATCTTAACTTGACTTTTACCATTACTTTGAATATGTTTTGTAATAACAAACTCATTATCACAATCAATATGTAATTCTTCACATATTTTTTCTAATTGAGGTGTAATATCAACATCAAAAATCCCTTCTATAACTGCCTCTTTAGAACCTTTTTTTACATATGAAGCAGAAGAGCGATTTCCACATAATTGTCCAATAGCATCAATAATCATTGATTTCCCTGCACCAGTTTCTCCGGTTAAAACACTCATGCCTTCATAAAAATCAACTTTTATTTTATCAATAATGACAAATGATGAAACATATAAACTTTTTAACATTTTTTTCACCTATCCCTTAAAATGAGTATGAGCCTCATTCACAACATTTTCGATATCAATTTCTACATCAACATCTTTTTGATAAAGAAAACAACCTAAAAACTCTATATTTCCAACTCCACCTGTAATAGGTGAATATGTTAATCCTTTGATTGAAAAACCATTTTCATGTGCATACTGTATAACTTCTTGGATGACTCTTTGATGAATATGAGCATCTGCAACAATACCATGTTTGCCAACATCGTCTCTTCCTGCTTCGAATTGTGGTTTAATTAAAGCAACACAATAAGAATTTTCTTTTAAAATTTGAGATAAAGCAGGAAAAATATGTTTGAGTGAAATAAATGAAACATCAATGCTTGCAAATTCTGGTTGCCCATATTGAAATAAATCTAAAGTTGCATATCTAAAATTTGTTTGTTCTAAGACATGGACACGTTCATCATTTCTTAATTTCCAGACAAGCTGATTTGTCCCAACATCTAAAGCATAAACTTCTCTAGCACCATACTGTAATGCACAATCAGTAAATCCACCCGTTGATGATCCAATATCCAGCATTAAAAGATTAGTTAAATCTAAATGAAAAGTTTGAATGGCCTTTTCTAATTTCAATCCACCACGCGAAACATATTTCAGTTTTTCACCTTTAATGTATAGGTGCGAATCAACTGGTATCTTTGTACCTGGTTTGTCAATATAATCATAGTCATCTCTTACAATACCTGCCATAATGGCTCTTTTTGCTTTTTCTCTTGATTCAAATAATCCCTGTTCGACACAGAGAACATCAACTCTTTCTTTCTTCACGAAGTATCTCCTTTATCTTTAGCATTAAATCATTGACATGAATATGTTCAGTTTCTAATAAAGTATCGCAATCACCTTGAGGTGTATAATGATCATCTATTCCCATATAATCAATTTGCATTGGCATATGAGATTCTGAATAAAAATATGAAATCATTGAACCGAGTGAGCCAATTTTTAAATCAGTTTCATAAATAAGTAAATGCTGATTCAATTCATATAATTCTTTTAACATTGTTTGATCAAGTGGTTTAATGAATCTAGCATTAATGAGATTGACAGGAAGATTCTCTTTTAAAAGAGCTTCATAGACATTATTGACTTTTGCATCGTATGTAATAACTGTTAATGGATAATCTGATTGAAAAATCACTTTTTCCCACGAACCAATTTCTATCGTTTCATCTAAAGAAACTTCACAGTCTTCTACACAACCTTTAGGAAATCTCAAAATATATGGTTGTGTAAAATGATGAAAAGCAGTATTCATCATTCTTTTTAATTCTGCAGCATCTTTAGGTGTCATTATAATAAGATGAGGTATTGCAGATAAAAAACTAATATCAAACACACCATGGTGTGTTTCTCCATCTGCACCAACAAGACCAGCACGATCAACACCTATTAAACACGGAAGGTTCATTCGGGCAATATCATGATTAATTTGATCGTATGCACGCTGTAAAAATGAAGAATAAATCGTAATAAATGGTTTTTTATGAGCATTAGACAAACCTGCCGCAAAAGTCATAGCATGTTCTTCAGCTATACCCACATCAAAAGAACGCTCTGGAAACTTTTCAAAAATATGATTCAAGCAACTTCCAGATATCATGGCTGGAGTAATTGTGACTATGTCATTGTCTGTACTCATCCATTTTTCTAAATGACGGGCAAGGGTTTCACTCCATGTTATCATAGAGCTTTCTTTT
>CALUZM010000072.1 GCA_944325245.1 uncultured Massilimicrobiota sp.
TGGAGGCTTTTTACTTTCAACGCTCTAAGCTTGATTCTTTTACCACGCGTATAACACGTGGTATTTTTCTACAATAACAAAAAAACGTTGGTAAATCCAACGTTTTTTCAAAATTTGTGTTATTCGAACTCTATAGTCCCAGGAGGCTTCGATGTAATATCATAGAATACTCTATTGACACCACGAACCTCGTTAATGATTCTTGACATCACTTTATTTAAGACTTCATAAGGAATTTGTGCAGCTTCTGCAGTCATGAAGTCAATTGTATTGACAGCACGTAAAGCAATCGCATAATCATAAGTTCTTTCATCACCCATGACACCAACAGAACGCATATTTGTCAGTGCTGCAAAGTATTGACCAATTGTACGATCTAATCCAGCATTGGCAATTTCTTCACGATAGATAGCATCTGCATCTTGTACAATTCTGACTTTTTCAGCAGTCACTTCACCAATAATACGAATACCAAGTCCTGGTCCTGGGAATGGTTGTCTGAATACTAAATATTCAGGAATACCTAATTCCAATCCCACTTTACGAACTTCATCTTTAAATAAATCTCTTAATGGTTCAATGATTTCTCTAAAATCTACATAATCAGGAAGTCCACCTACATTATGATGTGACTTGATCACCGCAGATTCTCCACCTAATCCACTTTCAACAACATCTGGATAGATTGTTCCTTGAACCAAGAAATCAACAGCACCAATCTTTTTTGCTTCTTCTTCAAAGACACGAATGAATTCTTCACCAATAATTTTTCTTTTGGCTTCAGGTTCAGTCACACCTTTTAATTTTTCATAATATCTTTCTTGTGCATTCACTCTAATGAAGTTTAATTCATATGGTCCTTCAGGTCCAAAAACAGCTTCTACTTCATCACCTTCGTTTTTACGAAGTAATCCATGATCAACAAATACACAAGTCAATTGATTTCCAATCGCTTTAGAAAGAAGAACTGCTGCTACTGATGAATCCACTCCACCAGATAAGGCACATAAAACTTTTCCATCTCCAACTTTTTCTCTAATAGCTTTGATTTGTTCTTCAACAAATGAGTCCATACGCCAATCTCCTGAACATCCACAAACATTCAAGACAAAGTTAGATAAAATTGTTTTTCCATATTCTGTATGTAAAACTTCAGGATGGAATTGAATGGCATACAATTTCTTTGCTTCATTTTCACATGAAGCCACTGGACAATCTTTTGTATAAGATGAAATCTCAAATCCATCAGCAATCTCAGAAATATAATCAAAATGACTCATCCAGCAAGTTGATTCTTTAGGCACATCTGTAAATAAAGCTGAATTTTCTTTACTCACAATTAAATGAGATTTTCCATATTCTCTGACATCAGCACGTTCTACCTTACCACCTAAAACATGTTGCATTAATTGTGCCCCATAACATAATCCTAAAACAGGAATACCAAGTTCAAACAATTCTTTTGAATATGTAGGTGAATCTGCTTCATAACAGCTGTTAGGTCCACCTGTTAAAATAATTCCCTTAGGATTCATTTCTTTAATCTTTTCAAGATCTGTTTTGTATGAATAAATTTCACAATAAACATTACATTCTCGAACACGTCTAGCCACTAACTGATTATACTGACCACCAAAGTCTAAAACAATGACTAATTCTCTCTTCACTCATTTCCCTCCTTAAAATTGAATATCTTTTAAAACAACTGTCTGTTCTCTATCTGGTCCTACTGAGAACATGACAATTGGACAATGAATTAATTCTTCAATACGTCTCATATAATTTTGACAATTGACTGGTAATTCTTCAAAAGATTTCACATGTGTAATATCTTCTTTCCATCCAGGCATTTCTTCATAAATTGGTTCCACTTCTTCAATACCTTTCACTGTAGAAGGCAAACCATGAATGACTTCACCTTTATATTTATAAGCCGTACAGATTTTAATGGTATCTAAACCACTTAAAACATCCAATAACATTAAAGCAATACCTGTTAAACTAGACATTCTACGTGATTGATTCACAACCACAGCATCAAACCATCCTGTACGTCTTGCACGTTGTGTCACTGTTCCATATTCATGTCCTCTTTCACGAATGAAATCTCCAACTTCATCATGTAACTCTGTTGGGAAAGGTCCAGCCCCTACACGTGTAGTATATGATTTGATAATCCCAATCGCTTCTTTAATATATAAAGGCCCAATACCTGTACCTTCACTCACTCCATTTGCTCCTGGATGAGAACTTGTTACATATGGATAAGTTCCATAATCAATATCCAACATAGCGCCTTGAGCACCTTCAAATAAGACTTTACGATCTTCACGTAAATATTGATCTAATAACATTCCTGTATCACAAACAAGTGGTTTGATTACTTTGGCATATTCTTTATATTCTTCAAAAATACTTTCAACAGTGAACTTTCCTTCTAATTCAGGATATTCCATGACTTTCATTGGGAAAGTTTCTTTTAATCTTTCTAAAAATAAATCTTCATCAATAAACTCACCCATACGAATACCAATACGACTATACTTATCAATATAACATGGTCCAATACCACGTTTTGTTGTGCCAATGCTATGATCTCCTTTTCTTGCTTCCTGAATCGCATCAATTTCAAGATGATAAGGTAAAATCACATGGCAACGATCACTAACACGAATCTTACTTGTATCAATACCTGCATCATTTAAATATTTGACTTCTTCTAAAAAGGCTTTAGGATTAACAACCATCCCATTTCCCATAATGACTTCATGTCCACTAAAAATACCAGAAGGTATTAATTTCAATGCAAATTTCTTTCCATCATACACAATTGTATGTCCTGCATTGTTTCCTCCTGCATAACGTACGACAACATCAGCTTTTTGGGCAAGATAATCAGTAACTTTTCCTTTACCTTCATCTCCCCACATGCTTCCTACTACAACCACACCAGCCATAAAAATTCATCCTTTCTTTTTTACATCAATATTATATAAAATATGACTCTTATATACAATCAAAATTTATCATAATTGACGTATCAACACTTCTATTATAAAATAAAACAAAACATTAGTAAAATTAATATTTATTCATAGTGATATAAGGAGAACTAATATGAATATCAAATTAGAACAATATAAAATATTTAATGAAGCTGCTTCAACGCTTTCTTTTTCTCTCGCTGCCAGAAACCTCTTTATTTCCCAATCGGCAGTTAGTCAAGCCATTCGCCTTTTAGAAAAAGAATTACATACACAACTATTTATTCGTCAATCCAAAGGTGTGATTTTAACCAAAGAAGGCCAAATCCTCCACCAAAAGATTTCTAAAGCTCTCGCTTTAATTACCAGTGCAGAAAACCAGATTGCCCATTTTCATGAATTAAATCAGGGAGAACTGCTTATAGGTGCCGGTGATACCTTAAGTGAAAACTATATCATGCCTTATCTTGTTCTCTTTCATCAACATTATCCCCATGTCAAAATCAAGATGGTCAATCGCACCAGTTTGGAAATCATTGATCTTTTAAAGAATGATGATATTGATTTAGGCTTTATCAATATGCCTCTTTACGATGAAGCTATTACAATTCACGAATGTCTACAGATTCATGATATTTTTGTGAGTTCTCATCAAGACTCTCATCCATACACATTAGAAGAACTTGTACAGGAACCATTAATTATGCTCGAAAAAAATTCCAACTCTAGACAATTTGTTGATGACTTTTTTGCTTCTCAAGGTTTCCTACTAAATCCCAGCATTGAATTAGGTTCTCATAATCTGCTTTTAGAAGCAGCCAAAAATCATCTAGGAAAAGCTTGTGTCATTAAAGAATTCTCACAAAATGAACTGCAAAATCAAGATATTTATGAAGTGTCTTTAGAACATCCTCTTCCTAAAAGAAGTATTGGCTATGCCTACCTTTCTAGAAAAACTTTAACACCTGCTGCCTTAAAATTTCTTGAACTCTTCCCTGCTTTTTACAATGAATAATATAAGAAAAGAGCGATATACCCTGAAATATCGCTCTTTTCTTATATCGATCCATAGTGCTGCTGTTCACTATATAACTGTTAGTCTGCTGCTTCTAACAGGGATCTTTTGTGAGTAAATTATATGAATACTTTTGCTTCATATGTATATCGAGGAATATTATGATATGATATACATCGTCCCTTAGGACAGTCTCCATTATATTCAAAGTTTTGATGAATGCAAGAAAAAAATGAAAATTTCTTTGATTTTATCAATATTTTTTTGATTTTTATATTTTGTAAACACTTACAAACAACAAACATAGGAATGTTTTTGAAAAGTACCATATTTTTATTGATGAGTCACTATATATTTATATAGCTGCACTACAAATCTAGCTTCCACTTTCGCATAAGAATATTCAGCCTTCACAAAAGTTGGAATTTCAAAATATTGGTGATTGATTGAAATCCCAATCACCTCTCCTAATTCCACTTTTTTTGTTTTGACAACAATATGTACCTCTGCACTCTCTTTGATAAATGGTTTAAGCCAATCATCATGAAAATGGAAATCACCCTGATATTCTAAAGTTATAGGCACCATCACTTTTAACAATGCATCTTTTAAATTCTTTTCATGTAAAATATAAGCCGATAAACGCTCTTCTATTTGATGTTTGACATCTGCCATCATGGCATCAGCCTGCTTTTGCGATGATGTTTTCACTGCCAAACGAATACGCACCGTTTCTTCACCAGCATATAAGGCGATAGAAACATCTTTTTGTTCATTGATTAAATCTCTGAGCACTTCATCAATCTTGCTTTCTCCAATAAACATCGTTGTATATTCATATGTATAAATGGTATCTTTTTTAAATTGTGATAAATAAGGAATTAGTGAATGTTCTACAACATATTGAAGTTCTTTTGGTGGACCAGGTAAATTAATAATCATCAGTGTACCATTAGACATCACACATCCATTTGCGGTTCCCATATCATTTTCTAAAATATACGCATCTACAGGATAATAAGCCTGTTTAAAGTTGTTATCTGGGACTTTCTCAACACCTGTACAATAACGGCACTTGATATCAACCTTGCGGGCTTCTTCCTCATTATAGACCATTTCTAATCCTAAATACTTGGCTGACAATTCTTTTGTGAGATCATCTGTTGTTGGTCCTAATCCTCCTGTTGTCATAACACAATCCGCACCACGTTCAAACGCGACTTTCAAACAGTCATATAATCTTTGAGGATTATCTCCTACAACACTTTGATAATAAACATTAAAACCTAAATCCTTACAAACCTTCTGTAAAAGTGTCGCATTTGTATTGACAATTTCCCCCAATAACAATTCTGTCCCTACATTAATAATTTCAACATTCATATGATAAACCTCCTAAAACAATGTAAATAATACGAGACTTAATGATCCAATCGCCACTGCAGGTGGATCAATATGTGTCCCACATTCTAAATTGAAAACATAACTAAAGATATGCCCAATCAAATGAGCTAGCAGACCAAAAAGCACACATATCCATAAACTCTGCGTCTGCATAAAAGCATAACCTGCTACCAATGTAATATGATGTGTTGCTGGAAAAGCACTATCCATCAAAGCAAAAATCAAGGAAAAGGCACTGACCGAAAAACCAATCGTATATAAACCTGTTTCCTTAGCAACAATACCCATACACAAAGAAATAGCGATTGCAAATAACAACTGATATAACCAGTAACTGATTGAACATTGCTTTAAAAAACGAATAGACTGATGATTGATGTTTTGTTGCTGATTCAAAAACAGTCTTACAATAATACCCACAAGGACAACAGATAAAGCTCTTTGATCCATTGGAAAATCAAAATACACTGCAAAAGCATAAATCAGATATCCCAAAACACCTGCGCATCCTCCTGCCAATAAAACTTTATAATCCTGTGTAAAGGCTAAAGAACGTCCTGTCTCATATCCATATATATCATAATGTTTTGCTGCGTATGCAGTTGCAAGCACAGCACCATTAAATATAATACATGGTAAAAACAAACCATTTAATATATAAGTGTCAATAAATGATGTATCAGCACCACAGGCCTGTAATATGGCAACGACAATACCAATAAAACCCGTACAAATAAAAGTCTGTGTTCCCCCCAATAAAAGTTCCTAAAATACCTGCAAAAAATGAAATCACCAATAATAATCCATCAATCATTATCTCTTCACCTCTGTTTTATTTTATAAGATAAAAAGACAATTTTCTATTTTTTTCATAATATGCAAAAGATTATTATTTCAATAAAGCCATAATTTCCTCTTCGCTCCAAAAAACACGAATACATTCTATAAATTCATCTAAGGCACGATGTTTCAAACGATAATAACTGGCACGTGAATAATAAGAACACCACCATGAAGCATCATAAAAATTGATATATTCATGTTCAATAAATTCATAAGTTTCTTTTGATAAATGTGTATGAATCGTATGAACCAGACCTACAAAATTTTCTAAGTTCTGTTTTCTTTCTAATTGTTTCATCATCTTTTCATCTCCCTTTTGATAAAAAGATGATGTGTCTTTTACCTTAAACATATCAACCTGAGGGTAATAATTATAATGCTGATTCAAATATAAAATATCTAACTGAGCTCTCTGATATGTTTTATAAATTTTCCTGGCTATACTGTCTTTTTGCTTTAATGTTAATTTTTCTTCCATAAAAAGACCTCCTTAATACTTATATACGCATTTTAGAGGTCATTTTTCTTTTTTAAATTGTAAAATTTTCAATTAATTGATCAATTTCTTCTGCTTTTATACCAATTTCTAACAAATATTCCTTGGCACTTCCATAATGTTCTCTTAAATAATCCAATAATTCCATCATATAACGTGGAGATGATTTGAGATATTGTTTAGCTTCTTCATTTCCCATCATTTCAGCCAAAGATGCATTAATATCAAGATTATTTTCATAAGATTCACTATAATCTTTGACAATATCATATTCATGACAACCAATTAAATCCAGCAATAATGCTGCTGTCACTCCTGTACGATCTTTTCCAGCTGAACAATGAAACATCACACCTTCATAAGGATACTTTACAAAAATATCAAACAATTCCTTAAATTTATGTTTCATACCTTCCAACATATAAATATAGACACCACCTAAATCCTTATATGTCTTGACTTCTTCTGGCACAATAGCAGCTTTGGTTGAATCAAACAAATTGACTTCATAATAATCAATTCCTTCTTCCTTAGCAAAAGGATTAGGTTGACATTCTTTTTCAAAATCACTACGCAAATCAACGACCACTTTGACACCATAATCTTTTAAAGTCTGAATATCTTTTGCAGTTGCATAAGTAGGAGCAGCTGCTCTAATATACTTATGAGCGCGACTATAAAGACCACTCTGTGTTTCATAGCCACCAAGATCTCTGGTATTGCTCATCTTTTCTAATTTAATCTGACGTTCTTCTCTTGTCATATATAACATATTCTTATCTCCTATTCTTCAAATGGACGGACACGTAATGTCACACCCAGATCATCACAAATTTTTTGACATTTTTTGATTTTCTCTTCTCCAATGATATCCACAACACTCATCACAACTTGAGGAACATATGGACGACACAATCGTGCAAAATCTAACATAGCCTCAAATGATTGCACACCAAAACGACTACGTGTTAATTCATAATATTCGTTGGCATCAGGAGCATTTAAACTGATAGACACAACATCAATGCGACCCTTTAATTGTGGTGTAATATCACGTTCATGAATCAAATTTCCTAAGCCATTGGTATTGATGCGAATTGGCAAATCACGACGAAAATGTTTGAGGATGCCGGCAATTTGAACAACATCATCAACTCTTTCTAATGGTTCTCCAAAGCCACAAAAAACAACTTCTGCAAAATCATCCAAATCATATTTTTGAAACTCTTGAATGACTTCATCCACTGAAGGTTCTTCCTTTAACCAAAGACTATGTCCTTCTTCCATAGTTTTTGTCTGTCTTAAACAAAATGTACAGGCACAAGGACAACGATTTGTCAAATTAACATAAACATGAACATCTTCTAAACTTTCTAACTGGCTCAAATCTTTGTACCCATTTCCTACAACTGTATATAAAATCATAAATCTTCTCCTAACTGATATAAAAATTCTTCAAAGCATAAACCATAATGATGAGGTACATGCTGTTCTTCACAATAGCTAATACATTGTGAAGCAAACTTTGTTGCCTTTTTGACACTTTCATAAAAACTCAATCCATTTAAATAACTACCGGCAATAACCCCAGCAATCACATCACCTGTACCACAACGATCTTTACCAATACGATCAACCATCACAATCTGATAATCTTCTCCTGTATTATAAATAAAATTAAGAATTTGCTTATCATTAAATGGTATTCCTGTCACCACAATATGTTGTGGTCCCTGTTTAGCAAGCTTCTCACACATTTCACTCAACTTTTCAAATGTTGGTAATTGTGAAGGATAAGGCTCATCAACCAAAGTGACTAACTCAGTTAAGTTTGGTGTCATCACATCAGCATATTGGACTAACTCTTTCATCTTTTCACACATTTCTGGCGTGTAAGTTGTATAAAGTTTTCCATGATCTCCCATAACAGGATCCACCAGAACAAATGTCTTTTCTTTTTTAAAAGTACGAATAAAATCAATCACAATATCAACTTGTTCTTTTGAACCCAAAAAACCTGTCGCAATCGCATCAAAATGCAAATGCAAATCTTTATATGTTTGAATATAATCAGGCATTCTTGATGTATAATCATCAAAATAATAAATAGGAAATTGTGTATGTGTTGATAAAATCGCTGTTGGAATTGGCACTGTTTGAATTTTCATAGCTGAAATAATCGGAGCCATCGCCGCAATAGCACATCTTCCAAAGCCTGTCATATCATTAATCAAAGCAATTCTTTTTTGCATATCGTCACCTCATTTGACTCATATTTTATCACAAATAGATAAAAAAAAGAAGAACTATGAAATCGATACATTCCATAGTTCTTGTTTATGTTAATGAAAAAATAACTGTAGGTTCTTCCAAGAAAATATCAGCATACAAATAAAGCTTTAATTCCTCGTCCTGATTAACCAGATACGTTAATGTTCCTTCTTTCCAGCCACCAGCTATCAAATCTCCACTCCCTAAATTCTGATCTTGATCAAGTAAAGTTATAGCCACATCATCAACCTGTCCCTCTTCATTTAAAATTTTAAAATAAAGTTCATTATAATCCTTTGTTTCATCACTCTGATTTTCAATTTTGACACTTACAATCACATATTCTTTCCCTTCACCAGGCTGATCATACTCACTACCCTGACTTTTTTCAATATGTGTCACTGTATAAGCCACTTCATCATAAATGGCTGTTTCTCCAATACCATATTCTTTAACTTCATTGATTTCCTCTGTCTGCGAACATCCTGATAAGCTCGTCATCAGTAACAAAGCCATCAGCACAATCCCCAATTTCTTAAGCATGAGATTCATGTCCTTTCATTTTCGCAAATCCAATAAAAGATAAAATAGCTTGAATAATGACAAACATGAAATAAATTGGCATCATTACCATCGCAACGATATACAAAATACCTCCCGTTAAAGCAAAACCACGTTTGTTGAGGAAACATCCCAAACCATTAAAAAGTGTTGCCAAAACAGTACAAATCAGATGTGGCATGACAAGTACTGACGCAATCGCAGCACCAGCACTTTCCATACCATCTGATGAACTCATACCACCTAAAAAATAAACAAATAAGTACACACAATAACAAACTCCTAAAATAAAGGATATAACTAAAAACATATTTTTCCCTTTCATATTGATACCTCCATAACTGATTATTTCATATTTCCAGTTATATTTGGTATGCGCCAAGCACACAAAGTCAAGGGAACATATGTAATGTTTCGATAATGCCATATAACAAGCTAAAAAATAATATCCAGGCAAACAAAACAAGAATACAACTCAAAGTAATACCTAATAAACGCCATACGACAAACGACGAATGATAGCCTATGCATCTCTCATGAAGATTTCTGTAATTTCCTGCAAAAAACACAATAATCATGATAAAACCAAAAATCATAATCTTATAAAAGATATCCATCCCACTTCCCAAAAGAACCTGATCTATTGGTGTGGTCACCAACATGATCATCAAAAACAGATAAAGAAATGCAGCTATCATCTTGACTAACCATGAATCACCACGAAATCCAACTAATGTCCATTTTTGACACTTTTGATGATGAAAGTCATCACGCATCTCTTCAACATGCTGATATCTCTGCTTAGGATCCATATGAGTAGCTTTTTGAATCAACTTTGTTTCATATCCCTGATACAATTGTTGTTGAGGATGTTGACCTGTTAACATAACATTCCACAAAACTCCCAAAGCATAAATATCCGTTCTGGCATCAGATTGACCAAAACCATACTGTTCAGGTGCCGCATAGCCATAACTGCCTAACAACTGCGTATCTTGATTTTGTTTTTGTTGTACAAAACGGGCAATATCAAAATCAAAGAGTGTCACCTGTTTACCATCATAGAAGATATTTTCTGGTTTTAAATCACGATGAACCAGTTGATGCTGATGCAAAACACTTAAAATCTGCCATAATTGCTCCATAATATCATTGACTTGTAAATGTGTTAATTCATGATTCAAAATATAAACATCTAAAGTCGGTACATTAATATAGCTTTCAATGATGATACATCGATCTTCCAATTGCTTGATTTCATGAATGCGAGGAATACCTGTTATAGCTAATTTTTGAAGTTCACGATAAACATCACTACGGACATGATATAAAGTTTTTTGAATATAAAGCAACTGATCTAATTCACTTTTTACCAGTTCAATCTTTTTATTTTCAGTTTCTTTGAATATGTCTATTGTTTGATAGATTTCCAGACTCACAATATTTAACCTCTTGCTTTTCATTTTTTTCTATTATATCATATTTGCGGTGATATACATGACAACAACTGAATTATTAAATATTTTAAATCAAAATCAACATCTTTCATTTCAGGAACTTTTCCAAAAAATACCTGATATCACTTTTTTAGATTATCTTTCCATGTTATTAGAAACACATCATATATCAAAATCAGAGCTAATCAAAAAAACATATTTAGAAAGAACTTATGCCTATCAGATTTTAAATGGAACACGTCTTCCCAAAAAGGATAAAGTCTTACAAATCGCCATTGCCTTACAATTAGATTTACATGAAACCAATATTTTATTAACACTATCAAAAAATCAAAATCTTTATCCTAAAATCAAAAGAGATGCTTTAATCATTTTTGGAATGAATCATCATTATGATATTCAAAGAATCAATGAACTGCTCGATGAATATAATTTTCCTATTTTAGAATAAAGGAGTCTTATTTATGTCTATTCAAAACGATTTTCAAGAAGATGAAATCCAAAATCATCTTTATCAAAACGATAAACTTGCGAAAATGATCTATGACCATAAAGACATCCAAAACTGTCAATTTGAACACATTGATTTTCAAGATGCTCAATTTGAAAATAGTTTCTTTGTCGATGTTATTTTTTCTCATTGTGATTTTTCTAATCTCAAAATCAATCAGACACTTTTGAGAAGAGTTCAATTTCGCCATTGTAAATTAATGGGCACTGATTTTTCTGAATCCCTTTTTGATACAGTGACTCTTTCTCATTGCATATGTCAATTTGCAAATTTTAGCTTTATGAAAAACAAGACTGTACATTTTGAAAACTGTTCTTTACAAAATGCCAGTTTTATAGAAAATAAAATGAATAAAACAACATTTGATGAATGTCAACTCTCTCAATGTGAATTTCTACATGCTCCTTTAAATTCTATTGATTTATCTACATGTCAAATTGAAGGTATCATCATTTCTCCAGAAGACATTCAGGGTGCTATAATAGATGTTTATCAAGCTGCTGCTCTAATACACCTTTTAAAAGTGAATATTAAACAATAAAGAAAAATCTATGATTTGAGATACACAGATTTTTATTTATATATTCTATTTTTGAAATTCTAAAATTTTTACAATATCATCTTCATTCTTAATATCAAAGATATGTATTGTCAGATTATCAAGCTGTTGCGTATTGCTTGATTGAATCTGCTGAATTGTCTCATTAGACAACTGTCCTAGTTTTTGTGTCAGTTGTTTCATGAGCGTTGCGATAATACCTTCACTTTTTCCTTCCTTTATTCCTTCCTGTTTAGCGTCTTGGCTAATTTTTAATACATATTCACTCATATCGGTTTCTCCTTTTTCCTTTTCTATCATTTGATAAATCTCTTCATTATGTGTTAATGCGCCTAAAATACATGCCACCTCATGACTAACCTT
>CALUZM010000073.1 GCA_944325245.1 uncultured Massilimicrobiota sp.
CAATTGGTTCAATTCCCAATCTGTGCATTTCATCAAACATCTCATCATAGAATTTTAATCCTTCTTCATTTGGTTGTTCATCATCACCATTTGGAAAAATACGTGTCCAAGCAATAGAAGTTCTAAAAGCTTTAAATCCCATTTCTGCCATTAAAGCTAAATCTTCTTTATAATGATGATAGAAATCAATACCAACATGGTTTGGATAATCTTCACCTTCAACAACACCATGTGTAATTCTTCGTGCAACACCATTAGATCCGGCTGTCATAACATCAGCAATACTGACACCTTTTCCTCCTTCTTGCCAGGCACCTTCTGCCTGATGGGCTGCAATGGCTCCACCCCATAAAAAGTCTTTTCTAAATCCCATTTTTATTTCCTCCATTTCTGTTTTTATTATACTACATTCATTAACTTAACGTCATTATTTTTCATATCATAAAAAACATTATTTTTTATCTTTCTTCTACAATCACATGAACCCAATCGCCATCACCCTTATTTAATCTTTTCCTTATAGATTTCACTATCCCAATCACATAACAAATATTCCCTTGAGAATCCTTTACACCCATATTGACAATACTTCCATCATAAGGAATACCGTCGAATTCAACATGAACCTTGACACGTCCTTTATGAAAAATCTCTCTGATATCATATGGAAAAATCACATACGCTCCTCCATTATGAGGCGCTTCATGAATCATTTCATCATATTCAAATATTTTCATCATAACTCCCTAAAAAAGGAACAATCAAACAGACTGCTCCTTTTGCTTTAATAATTGTTTCTCTTTTAAACGATGATTTGTCCATCGTCTAATCAATTCATAAATGACTGAGAATGTTGGTAAACCAAAAATCATGCCTGGTATACCAAACAGTCCTCCACCAGCACTCACAGCAAATAAAACCCATAATGCTGATAAACCAACTGAACTTCCCACAACATGTGGATAAATCAAATTTGATTCAAATTGTTGAAGAAGTGTACTGAAAACTATAAAAATCAAAGCCTTAACAGGTGACACAAAAACAATCAAAACAGCAGAAATTGCCGCTCCAATAATAGGTCCAAAATAAGGTATGATGTTAGTAAAACCAATCACCAATGCTGCAATAGAAGCATAGGGAATATCCAAAATCATACATCCAATATAACAAAGAACACCTATAATGACTGATTCTGTTAATTGTCCTGCTAAAAAGTTTTCAAAAGTTGATCCTGTCAGATGAACCACTTCACTGATATACTGATAATGGCGATCTGAAAAAACAGCATGAGCCAGTTTCTTGATTTGTCTTATTAATTTATCTTTAGAAAACAGCATATAAACCGCCATCACAAATCCCATAAAAATATTGACGATACTTGAGGTGAAATGTGATACCCCTGAAGCAATCCCAGGTGCCCAAGCTGTCAGCGTAGAAAGCAAAGTTTGGGCAAAACGATTTTGAAACTCATTAATTCTTTCTAAAACATCTGAAGACAAATGAATTTCTGCCAAGAGATAATCCATCCACTTTTCAGCCTGCGCAAAGATTTCTGGTAAATTATCAATCAATGATCTGACATTTTCTATAACTTGTGGGACTATGACCATAATAATAACCACAATTACTAAAATAATTAATAAAATGGATAAAATAGCTGAAATTGTTTTTCTCTTTTTTTCATTTTTTATTGGCAATCTTTTGTAAATATGTTTCATGGGTATATTAAAGATAAATGCCAAAACAAAACCTATAATAAACGGTTGTGCAATACCAATCAAATTTCCAATATAATTCACAATCGTTTTAAAATAAATCAATCCTAAAACTAATAGTGCAGCATAAGTCATCATAATCAAAATGCTTTTCAAAGTAAAATCATGAATCTTTATGGATGTTTTCATTGTTTTCACCTCAAATCTTCTTTTCTCTATTATAACTCATCAATATGAACTTCTTATTGAGGAAGAATATATTTCTTCATGAATATCTCATTTTTTTCAATCATTTTAAATAGAATAACACCAATCATTAAAACAATACCTTCACCTAAAAACACATATCCTGCATTTATAAAAAAAGGTAAATCTAATAGATAATAAAGCTGCAAACCGACAATCACACCATTGAATAGCGCTCCTGTCAAAGCTCCCATCCATAAATGATGAACACGATTGAGTGCAAAACATGTCAATAGTGTTGCGAAAGTTCCAAAAAGCATATCATAAATACCCATTGGCGAAAAAACATTTGCAAAGAGACAGCCTACCACTAATCCAGGAATAAATTTTCGATTATAATAAGCTAAGAAAATCAGAATTTCTGATAATCTCAACTGAATACTACCATAGGAAAAAGATGAGCAGATAATCGTCAATATGGCATATACACAAGCAATCATCGCATTCATCGCAACATTATGTATTTTGATTGTTTTCATATCTTTCTCCTCTCTTCTTGCTTTTGCCATTATAACATATTTTTTCATATTTTATTGATAAACTTCCCTTTTTTTATAATATCCTTTAAACTAAAGACAAGGAGGTTTATTTTATGCGCACATTATATGTATCTGATTTAGATGGGACTTTATTAAATTCTGACCAGAAATTATCTACCTATACCATACAAACAATTAATGAACTTGTGAAAGAGGGAATGCTATTTTCCTATGCAACAGCACGTTCCTTTCAAACCGCACAGAAAGTCACAGCAGGATTCAATGCACCGATTCCTCTGATTGTTTATAATGGTGCATTTATTAGAGATAACAGTGATGGCAAGATTTTGTTATCCCATTTTTTTGAATCTGATATTCATCAGGTTTTAGATCATTTCTTGTCTCATCAGCTATATCCCATTGTTTATTCATTTATTCATGGTGAAGAAAAGTTCTCTTTCATTCCTGAAAAATGCACACCAGGTATGAATGACTATATTGCATCAAGACATGGCGATCCAAGAATGCGCCCTATTCATGATTCACAGCATTTGCATGATGGCGATATTTTTTATATCACATTTATTGATGAAGCTAGTAAACTTCAACCCTTTTATTTACATTATCAAAAACAATATCGTTGTCTTTTTCAAAAAGACATATACACCAAACAACAATGGCTGGAAATCATGCCACAAAATGTTGACAAAGCTCATGCTATAGCACAATTAAAGGAACTTTATCATTGTCAACAACTGATTGTGTTTGGTGATGGGAAAAATGATATTGATATGTTTCAACTTGCTGATGAAGCTTACGCTGTAGAAAATGCTCATGAAAAACTAAAATCATACGCTACAAAAATCATTCCTTCCAATAATCAAGATGGGGTCGCTCAATTTTTAAAACAACATTACAAAAAGCTATAACACTGACAATGTTATAGCTAGACACTGATAATTTTTATTTCTGATAAATTCACTTTGCCTTTAAGAATCATCTGATGTGTTATCAAGGATTGTGGTGAAACATCCATCTCCAGATGTGATAACATGACATCTGTCTGATCAATAACCTTCCATGTTGCTGGTATATATATTTCAAGCATTGCACATGTTGCATCAATCTGTACATCAAAACTCTGTCCCTGAACATCAGCATGATCAAAATAAACTTTCATGACTCCTGCCATATTTTTAATATAAACAGACTGAATATTTTGCGAATCAATATATCTCATATAAGTTCCAAATTGACCATCAATATATATTTTTTCACCCTTTATTGTTTCCTTATCTCGAAAAGTTTCGTGATATTTCTTTTTTGTTTTAGGTTGAAACAAAATATGACAACCAATGCTTGCCAGCAATGCTGCCAACAACACTGTCCATGGTGTAATAGCTTCAATACCCAATGGCTTGTCATAAAGAATGGCTAAAAAAGCTAATGAAAACAACAAACCAGTAGGTCTTTTATGAAACAGACTCCAAATGGCTGTAACACCAAAAAAGATCGTTAACAATAATGTCCAAATGTTTATGTTAATCTCCCATATTCCTAGTTGTGTCACAATCAATAAAAATGCACATACAATAAAAAGTGTTCCCCAAAACATTCTACTTTTCTTCATCCAATTAACCTCTTTTCCTCTAATCTTATACGAAGCAGTTTATAATAGCGCCTAGAGACATAAACCTGTTTATGTGTGTTTTCAAACTCAACAAGACATGGCCCAGATATGGATTTATGCATAGCATAAATTTTTTTCATATTCAGGATTGTTGATTTTGATACTCTCATAAAATAACCAGGTAAGATTTCTTCAAGTTCATAAAGTTTATATTTGATTTTATACATATCTGCTGATGTATGAGCTTGTACATCTTTTCCATCTGTTTCAAAAAACAGAATTTGTGATAAATTCAAATAATATTCAACTTGTCCTTTATAGAAAATCATTTGTGTCTGTTGTTTAGATAAATCACTTAAAAAATCTTGAATGAGCTTAACTCTTTGATTCAAAGCCGGCACCTTCATTATAATTTCTTCTTCATTTAAACTTTCATCAATCTCCACTTTAATTTTCATTTCTGTCTCCTCTTACATTCTTAATATAATCAGAATTCATTGGATTGTAAAGGCTCTTAACCTAAGTGGTTCATTTCATGAAGTAAGTGGTTAAAAAAGCAAAATAAAAGATATATATCATCTTGATATATACCTTCCATTTATATATTCTCATTGATAAATTCAATTAGAGACAATGAATAAGAATCTTGTTTATCTTTTAATTCATAAAGATGTTCTTCTTTGATTGGAAATAATAATTTGTGAGAAGCATCATGATTATATAATGGAAATACCATCTGGAAAGGAACGTCTTTATCATTTTTAGAATGAACATAAACTGTAGGAATTTGATTCTTCTTGACCAATTCTACTGTATTCATCTTTTTAATATCCATTTTCAACTCATCTTTAATGACTTTTCTAATCACTCTTCCAGCCAAATACTTTGGTACTTTCATTTCTTTTTGACATTTGAAAGTTAAGTAATGATAGACATCATCATAAGCTCCTTCACTGATAATACAATCCACATTTTTTAATTTTCCCATTCCTGAAGCATTTAAAATCGTATTAGCTCCCATTCCTTGTCCATACATCACAATACGATGATCATCACCATATTTTTGTAAAAGATATGTGTTAAAATACATCAAATCAAAAATATCTCGGTAACCGAAACCACGGATATAACCATCACTCAACCCATGCGCATGAGCGTCAACCATTAAAATATTATCATTTTCAAAAATACTTTCTAAATAACGAACCGTTTCTATTAAAGATTGTGCTGAAGCCATCATCGCATGTAAACATACCACAGTTCGTTTGGCAGATGGTTTTTCAATTAAATAAGCCTGTAAATATAAATTTTTATGATTTTGAATCTTCACTTTTTTCGCATGAAGCTGTTCATACCAGTCTCCCTGATCTTCTTTGCTTAAATGCTCACGATATAACATCTTTTTCGCAAACTGATTGGCTAAAGCTATACTAGCAGTTAAAGTTGAAGCCGTTAAAGTAGAAGCTACTGCTCCTGTAATCGCTAATTTCTTTTTCATTTATACCACTCCCTAAAATTATCCATTAATAATCTACTGATATTCGCAACTTGTTCAAATGAACTTAAGCGATAACTTTCATTTTCCATTCGTGCTGCAAAATATTGTATTGCTGTTACAAGTTCATCTCTCACCTTTGGTTTCATTTCTTCTGGAAAAGACTCTATTGGGAAACAAGTAAATACGAATGTATTATAGTCTCTATGGAATAAATCTAATAATATCTGATAACCTTCCATATGAATAATAGAATTTCCTAAAGCCAAATCTAAATCATGATTCGCAAAAGTCAACATATAATGAATGATATTACGCAAAACATTAATCAAGACTTCATAATAATGTTCGTAGTCACTATAAAAAATATAATAAATATATGAAAAAATAAGATTTCCTTTATTTTTTTCTTCTTCTTTTGTATTGATTAAAACAAAGTCTTTATCAATTAAAAGAAATTCATCTTTAAACTTATTGATAATTGCTTTTGTAACATAATATTGTGATAAAACCATTGAACCAAAATCAGTCATAATTGCAAAAGTAAAACGTGTATTTAAACAGAGTGTTCTGATAGCCTTAAATAATTCATCAGGAACATTCTTATAAAACTTATCTAAATGGCGATAAACAATACGAATGATTTCTCTAATATAATAAAGATGATATTGATACTCTGTATCTAGATACTTAGAATTGGTTCCATCCCATTCATATTGATATAATACACATTCAAATAAAAGATTGACTGAATCCATAAAACTTTTATAGTTCTTTTTCTTAAGATAAGTTTTCAGACAAGGTAAAAACAGTTTATAAAAATCATCCATGGTCTGTTGATTAATACCATGATGGTATTTCATATAGCTTAAAATATCACAGAAATCTATAGGTGCTAAAATATTTAATTCATTAGATACTGTTTTAATAAAATTTTCATAAAGAGAATAATGCAAAACTCTTTTATATCCTAATTTTGATAAAACTCTAGAAAGTGCATCTTTGACTATATAAACTTTCTCCTGCTCATGCAGATCTTCAGAAAAAGTATATGTGATTTCATCCTGACAATGAATTTCAACAAAGATATCAATCTGTCTGAAATTAAGATCCAGCATATAATAATGAACCTTAAAAGTATTTTCTTCTGTTCGATAACCACTATGATAACGATATTTTCCTACATACTGTGATTGATGTTCAGCCATGAACTTTTCCATAACTGCTTTTTCAAATGCCATATTTTACCCTCCTTTGTGAGCTTTTAAAAAACGTGGTAAAAATTGATTGCGTACATATTGTACAGCTATATAACGGATATTGTCTTTTGAAAAGTCGCCACCTATTGATAAGGATGTATCCATAATCTCTTCCGTTAATAATGTGAGTTCATGATCTGATAACTCTATTTTTTCTAAAGCAATTGTTGTTCTGACAATTTCTTTACACTCATCTATATAATCTTTTTTATCTATATCTGTAACGTGTTCCATATCTTCTCTCCTCTTGTTTTCTATTATAACATGATTATATGTATTTTTTGTAAATTTAACTATAAAATTTCACTAACGCAATCATTATCTTAAAAACGAAATATCTTCCGTTAATGTTAATCCTAAAGATTCAATATAAGATTTAGCCTGCTGATATGTATGCATATCCAATAATGCTGCACTTTCATGGGCATCTGTTCCAATAATAATACGATTTCCCACTTCACTGGCAAGCTTAAAAAATGTTTCATTTGGATAATGACGATGGGTTTTGTATCCCAATAAATTAAATTCTAAAGGTATATTCAAATGTTTCGCTTCCTCACACAATCTCTTCATTTCCTGTTTGTAAAGAGGATCTGTTGTATCATATCGTGCTAAATCCGGGTGAGCAATATAGCTATATAATCCAGTGTGAATAGCTTTGATGCAGCTATCTACATATTTCTTCAATTGTTGTGCAGTTAATGGATAACCAAAATAAAGACCATTTTCATCTGTTTCATCATAATGGTTCCCTAAAATAATATAATCAATAGGATATTGTTTTAACATATTTTCTAGTCCAGTCATATATCTTTCAAAATATTCACATTCCAAACCTATTTTAATGGTTATCTGATTTTTATATTTCTCTTTTAAAGATAATAAAGTTGTCACATAATCCTCAATCTCACGTGCTTCCATGCGCATTGTAGGATGAAAAGAAGACTCATAAACCCATGGTGTATGATCACTAAATCCCAGCTCTGTATATCCTGATTGAATAGCTGCTTGAATATAATCTTCTTCACTATCAATCGCATGATGGCAACGTCTTGTATGTGTATGATAATTTTTCATTCCATTCAGCTCCTTTTTCCAGATTATTATAACGGAGAAAAAAACTTTTTTCCATATACAAAAAGGTATCTTCAGATACCTTTATTCATAATCGCATGTATAACCACGCATATCCAGCTCTAATTTCTCAACTTGCCAATCTGTTAATAAATCACCAAGTTCTTCTTTCATTCTCACGACACCTTTTTTATCGCTTTCTCTAATAACCGCCATAATTGTTGGACCAGCACCAGATAAATAACAACCCAGTACATTATCATCCTGTTCTAAGACAGACATGATTTCATCATATCCCTTGATTAAGGTTCCACGATAAGGTTGATGTAAACGATCTTTAAACCCAAGCTTTAAACCTTCATCATAACCATTAATCAATGATGCCACCATCAATGCCAAATGAGAAACATTGGCAATGGCATCCTGACGTGGTAATTGCTGAGGTAAGACTGCACGTGATTTTTCAGTAGACAATGTAAATGGTGGAATAAATGCCACAAAACGATAATCATGTTTCACAGGAATGTTTAGAGTTGTGACCTGTTGTCCATTCATGACTGAAACCGTCAATCCACCAAAGATAGCAGGAGCAACGTTATCAGGATGTCCTTCTATTTGTGTCGCTAATTCGAGTATTTCCTGACGCTCTTCACTGCGATCCATAAAGGCATAGGCACCAACAATTCCTGCCACAATACATGTGGAAGAACTTCCTAAACCTCTTGTATAAGGAACATCCCCACTACACTCAATACGCAAACCTTGGAATTGAAGTCCACATGCCTGAGCTCCTTCCACAAATGCACGATAAGTTAAATTGTCATGATTACAAAACTGCTGAGGGCAACCTGTAATTTCTAATCCTTCATCCAACAGTTCAAAGACAAAAGTATTATATAATGTGACAGCCAATCCTGCGACATCAAATCCCGGTCCTAAATTAGCACTCGTAGCTGGTACTTTGACCTTGACTCTCATAATGATAACTCCTTAATTTTTTGAGATATTTCTTGAATAATATCATCTTTATGAATCACTTTATGATGTTTGACTTCTTTTTGGTCTAGATGTACCAATGGTGTTGGAATAGGAACACCAGTTTTTTGATGCACAGCTTCTATTGCTTCATATTCAGGAAGTTTCTGATTTTCTAAGGCTTCATAAACTGAATCAGCAAATTTATATGGCGAAGCTGTTGCTAAAATGATTGTCTTTGTTTCATCACGAAAAGCTTTCTGATATTCTTTATAGACACCATAACCAATCGCTGTATGTGTATCCAATAAGTATCCTGTTTCTTCAAAACATGTATGAATAACAGATAAAACCTCATCTTCATCAAGCCATCCTGCTTTAAAGAGAGTCTGTAATTTTTCTAATAAATCATCAGAGATTTCATAAACACCTTGTTTATTCAAATTATCCATATATGTCTGAACTTTTTGACTGTCCTGACTGACCATATAAACCAATCTTTCAAGATTGCTGGAAACAAGAATATCCATAGCCGGTGCATTCGTTTTATAGAAATCACGACGTGCATCATATTTCCCTGTACGGAAGAAATCTGTCAAAATATTATTTTTATTAGAAGCAACAATGAACTTTGTGATTGGAAGTCCCATCTTTCTAGCAATCACTCCAGCTAAACAGTTACCAAAGTTTCCACTAGGAATTGTAAAATTAACCGGTTCTCCTAGCTTGATTTCCTGATCATGAACAAGTGTCATATATGAATAGAAATAATAGACAACCTGTGGAATCAAACGACCAATATTAATAGAATTAGCTGAAGATAAAAAGACATGATGTTCATCACACAAATCCTTCAAATCAGGAGATTGAAAAGCTTTTTTGACAGCAGTCTGAGCATCATCAAAATTCCCCTGAATACCCACAACATCAACATTTGATCCTGTTTGTGTAATCATTTGTTGTTTTTGAATTGGAGAAACCCCATCAACTGGATAAAAGACTTGAATATAAGTTCCCTCAACATCTTTAAATCCTTCCAAAGCTGCTTTCCCTGTATCACCAGAAGTCGCAGCCAAAATCATGACTTTTCTTTCTTCACCTTTTTTCTTTAAAGAATAAGTCATAAAATGTGGCAACAATGATAATGCCATATCTTTAAAGGCAGCTGTTGGCCCTTGAAAAAGTTCTGCAATATAAACATCTCCAGCTTTTTTGACTGGCACAACTTCCTGAGGAAATAAACCATTTCCATAAGCTTTTTGACAAAGTTCTCTTATTTCTTCTTTTGCATTTTCATCCACAAAAGATGAAATAATTTCTGTCGCCATATCAACATATGATAAATTCTGTAAAGACTTTAAATCTTTTTGTTCTAATTCAAAATCAGGTACCAGTAAACCACCATCGCTACCAATTCCCTGTAAAATAGCATCATAAAAATCTAGTGGTTTCTGTTGTCCTCTTGTACTGATATATTTCTTGTCACTCATGCTTCTTTTACACCCGCTTTCCATATTTGCTTTATTGTATACAATTTTAAAATACAAGTCAATACGATTAGAATATTTAAGCATATTTCACCACCTTTTTATATTTTTTCTAAAATATCAATCATTTTATATGTTTTTTTAAAAATATCATTTTGACTATTGCATAACAATATAATATAATAGTGACATTATTGAAGGGGGAATCAACAAATGAGCCATATTATCATACCAAAAGATTATAGTCCACACTTAAATCTAATTGAAACAGAAGTGGCTATCAAAATGATTAAAGATACTTTTGAAAGACGTCTAGCAGAGCAGTTACGTCTAACACGTGTTTCTGCTCCATTATTTTTATTAAAAAACACAGGACTTAATGATGATTTAAACGGTATTGAAAAACCTGTTTCTTTTACATCATTTGAACTCAATCATGACGATGAAATTGAAATTATTCACTCACTTGCGAAATGGAAAAGAGATGCTTTGCATCGTTATGGTTTTGAACAACACACAGGATTATATACAGATATGAATGCGATTAGAAAAGATGAAGAATTAGATAATATTCATTCTATGTATGTTGACCAATGGGATTGGGAAATGGTCATTTCTAAAGAAGATCGTACCTTGGATTATTTAAAAGCCATTGTTTCTAAAATATATAATGCTTTATTAGATGTAGAATTCTTAATGATTAGACATTATCCTCAGTTAGGTGAATCCATTTTACCAGATGAAATTTATTTTATAACTTCTCAGGAATTAGAAGATTTATATCCAGATTTAACACCTAAAGAAAGAGAAAGAGCCATAGTGAGAGAAAAAAAAGCTGTGTGTATTTTACAGATTGGCGATCTTTTAAAATCAGGTCATAAACATGATGGACGTGCTCCTGATTATGATGACTGGAAATTGAATGGTGATATCCTCGTTTATAATACACAATTAGATGATGCTTTAGAAATTTCAAGTATGGGCATTCGTGTTGATGATCAGGCACTTCAAGAACAATTAAAAAAAGCAGATGCTACAGAACGTTTATCTCTGCCTTTCCATCAAAATATTATCAATCATGTTCTTCCATTAAGTATTGGTGGCGGAATTGGTCAAAGTCGTTTATGTATGTTCTTTTTAAGAAAAGCCCATATTGGTGAAGTTCAGGCCTCATTATGGGATGAAGAAACAATGAAACTCTGTCAGGAAAATCACATTCAATTATTATAAAAGAAACTATAATCAATCATATCAGGTTGATTATAGTTTTTTTATTTCATCGCATATTTTCTATAACTGGGATAACATCTAATAAAGATGAAAGAACTCCTTGCGCCTTTTGGACATATTCCTTTCCTGGCTGTTTTAAATCTGGAATACAATAAACAGGAATATGCGCATCATAAGCAGCCTGTATACCTGCTTCACTATCCTCTAAAACAATCGCCTCTGATGGCAAAACATCTAATTTCTCACAAGCCTTAAGAAAAATATCTGGAAATGGCTTTCCTCTAGAAACATCGGGTCCATAGACCATAGTATCAAAATAATCCAAAACCTGACAGTCTTTTAATATTTGATTGGCGCGTGCAGCCAAACTAGACGTTGCTAGTGCTATTTTGTATTGATGAACATGAAGATATTGTAATAGTTCTTTAGCTCCCGCTTTTAATGCCACACCATCTTCTTGCATCAATTGGACTTCTCGTTGATGAAAATATTGAAATGTTTCTTCAATATCATAATCCAAATGATAACGCTCTTTAATAAACTGTAAAGAGACTTTTAACTGTCGACCTGGATAGTCTTTCACATAATCATCCATTGTAAATGTATAACCATAGCTTTCAATCAATTTTTTATAACATTGATATGAAATGACTTCCGTATCAACTAAAAGTCCATCCATATCAAAAATCACTGCTTTTATCATCTTATCACCCTCTTCATTTTTCATATCTTATTATAAATTTTATCATAACCACGCCTAAAAGACGTGGTATGTACAGGCCCTAGAAGGGCACTTTGTTGCGGAGGTCTTCACCTGTCGA
>CALUZM010000074.1 GCA_944325245.1 uncultured Massilimicrobiota sp.
TTCTCTGCATTATAAAGAGGACAGATTATTTCTATTTTCATGCTATCTTCCTTTCCTAAATGAATATACTTTACGAAATAGATACACTATAATGCACCTTTTCCATAAATCACACTTTTAATCGTCTTATAAATAATAATCATATCTAGACCTAAAGTCCAGTTTCTATAATAATAATCATCTAATTTGCATCTATCAATGAAGCCAACATCACTTCGTCCATTGGCTTGCCACATACCTGTTATACCAGGTTTACATCTGATAATAGAATTATAATAAATATCCATATCATCTTTTTCTCTAGGTAAATATGGTCTAGGTCCAACTAAGCTCATATCTCCCTTAAGGACATTAAAAAATTGTGGAAACTCATCCAGAGATGTTCTTCTTAAAAAACGCCCTACTTCAGTAATACGTGGATCATTAACCAACTTTTTATTAGTCAAATATTCTTCTCTAATAGCTGGATCCTTTTTCATTAACTCTTCTAATACTTTTTCAGCATTAGGCACCATAGAACGATATTTATAAATATAGATATCTTTCCCATTTTCACCAATTCTTTTTTGTTTAAAAAAGATTGGTGCAGTATCTCCACTTTTTTTATTTTTATGTGATACATATATTGTCAATGGAATTAATAATAAACATCCACATATTCCTGCCATAATATCAATAATTCTTTTAAAGAACTTACCAATAACCCCTAATCTTCCTCTTGATGTAGAAATCAACAATTCACCATCAAAATCATCAATCTTAGAATTAAAAGTCATTGTAAAATTCAATTGTGGTAAGACTTTTATGTATTGAACTCTATCAAATAACTGCCTTGTAATGACATCAACTTCCTCTTTTGATGCATCAGGTAATGCAATAATAACTTGATCAACATGATTATTTAATAATTCATTCAATTCATAATAATCATAAATAGGATATCTCAAATCATCTTTTAATTCTTCATCAATAAAACCATCAATTTTCACAAACCCTAATACTTCAGTCAAAGCAAAACGATTATTATTAGCTATACGTCCAACACGATATGCTTCGCTCCCAGTCCCAATAATTAATGTTTTCCTTGATAATTGTTTTCTAAACACAATGCGTATCATTCTATTCAAAATAATAGCAAATATAGACATAAAAAAACCTACTCCCAATATTTTTAAATAGAAGTTTGTTTTTGGATATGCAAAAACAAAAGAAATCAAAGTAAAATAAACAAATGCTTTCAAATCGCTTCTAATTTCATCCCATACAAGAGTAGATCTAATTTTATAATGTCCACCAGTAAACATTATAATTATCCATAATAAACATAATTGCACATAAAAACATAGCGGTAAATCCATAACAAAATAGAGAAGATAAAAGAAAGCAGTTTCAATACCAATCAGACATAATGCAAAAATATTTTCTTTCATGTATATCCTCTCCCTTTATTTTTCCACTATGATATTACTAGTATATCATTTTTCCTTTTTCCCATCAACATAATATGGCAATATAACCAAAAAGTCAACATTTTTGTCAGTTTTAACATTTACCAATTTTTTCTTTTTCATATATGCATTATTTATTCTCACACCATCTATTTTTACATATTATCGATAGTGTATTTCTTAAAAAATACTATTACTTTACTTAACCAATACAAAAAAGAGCTATAATTAAGCAAATGCGAATACTTAATTTAGCCCTTTAAAATTTCAAAAATTATTTTAAAATAACATTTAAATATCTTTTTAAAGCGTCCTGCCATGTAGGTAATCTATGGAAACCATGTTTATCTAATTCATCCTTAGACATTCTACTATTTTTTGGTCTTGTTGCTTTGACTGGGAAAGCATTAGAATCAACAGGATTCACTTTGACATCCATGTTTGCCTGTTTAAAGATCTCACAAGCAAATTCATACCATGAACAGATTCCTTCATTTGTTGCATGATATGTTCCATATTCTTGAGTCTGAATCATATCAACGCAGAGTTTTGCTAAATCATATGTGTATGTTGGTGAACCAATCTGATCATCAACAACACTGACTTCCCCTCTTTCTTTTCCTAAGCGAAGCATTGTTTTAATGAAGTTGTTTCCATTGACCCCAAACACCCAAGATATACGAATAATAAAATGTTTTGGTAACTTTTCAACAGCTAATTCACCTTCGTATTTTGTTTGCCCATAAACATTCAATGGCTTTCTTTCATCATATTCATGCCATGGTTCTTCACCTAAACCATCAAAGACATAATCAGTAGAAAAATACATCAGTGGAATATCTAATTGCTGACAGACTTTTGCAATATTTTCTGTTCCGTCTTTATTCACTCTTCTACACATTTCCACTTCATCTTCAGCCTTATCTACAGCTGTCCATGCTGCACAATGAATCACAGCATCATATTCATTAGTAATGACATTTTCAACCTGTTTTGCATCTGTGATATCCATTTCTTCAATATCAACACCAACTGCTTCGATATTTCTTTTTTGACATTCATTGACAATATCATATCCTAATTGTCCTTTGACACCTGTCACTAATACTTTCATTATTCTTCCACTCTACCTTTATCAACATACATTTTTTGGAAATAGTTTTTGTATTCTCCTGAAAGAATGTTTTGCCACCATTCTTTATTATCAAGATACCATTGAATTGTCTGCTGAATTCCTGTATCAAAGTTATATTTTGGTTTCCATCCTAATTCTGTTTCTAACTTTGTTGGATCAATCGCATATCTTAAATCATGTCCTTTTCTATCTTCTACATATTTGATTAAAGATTCTGGTTTATTTAATGCTTTTAAGATTGTTTTAACAACCTGAAGATTTGTTCTTTCATTATGTCCACCAACATTATAAACTTCTCCAACTCTTCCTTTTCTAATAATCAAATCAATAGCCACACAATGATCATATACATGTAACCAGTCTCTGACGTTTTCTCCTGTTCCATAAACTGGTAATGATTCATCAGCTAATGCTCTTGAAATCATTAATGGAATGAGTTTTTCAGGAAAATGATATGGTCCATAGTTATTAGAACATCTACTGATTGTCACTGGTAAACCATATGTCCTATGGTATGCCAATACAAATAAATCGGCAGCTGCCTTAGATGAACTATATGGACTAGATGTATGTAATGGTATTTCTTCTGTAAAAAATAAGTCTGGTCTATCTAGTGGTAAATCACCATAAACTTCATCAGTTGATACCTGATGATATCTTTTGATTCCATATTGATTACATGCATCTAATAATGTTGTTGTTCCCATCACATTCGTTCTGACAAAACTTTCAGGATCTTCAATACTTCTATCAACATGTGATTCTGCTGCAAAGTTAACAACAACATCAAATTTTTCTTTTTCAAATAAATCAAAAATAAACTTTCTATCAGCAATATCACCTTTGACAAACTTATAATTAGGTTTTCCTTCTACTGGCTTACATGTTTCTAAATTACCAGCATAAGTTAATAAATCTAAATTGACAATCATATCTTCCGGATATTTATTCACCATATAATGAACAAAATTTCCACCAATAAATCCTGCTCCACCTGTTACTAATATCTTCATTATTTTTCTTCTCCTTCATATACAAACTGATTATTTGATTCTTCTAAAGTTGGTCCTGTCTGATCTTTTTCACTTAATACAGGTTCGATACCATTTAATAATGATCCCCAATCTACATTGGCAGTCGGATCATCATAACGCATACCACCTTCAGATTCTTTATTATAAACATTATCAACTTTATATCTGAATTCTACATCATCTGTTAAAGTTAAGAATCCATGCGCAAATCCCTGTGGAATAAAGAACTGTCTATGATTTTCAGCACTTAGTTCAACAGAAACCCACTCACCATATGTAGGACTTCCCTTTCTAATATCTACCGCCACATCAATGACTTTTCCTCTTGTACAAGACACAAGCTTAGATTGTGCATAAGGTGGATTTTGCCAATGCAATCCTCTTAATGTTCCCTTTTGTGCACTAAATGACATATTGTCTTGTACAAAATCAACTGTAATTCCTAATTTTTCATATTTAGGTTTAG
Organism: uncultured Massilimicrobiota sp.; assembly: GCA_944325245.1. GTDB lineage: Bacteria > Bacillota_I > Bacilli_A > Erysipelotrichales > Coprobacillaceae > Allocoprobacillus. The sequence continues at coordinate 4,084 of CALUZM010000074.1, forward strand.
AATATGTTTCTGTAAAATAACCTCTGTGATCACCAAACACATCAGTTTCAATAATCAAAACACCAGGTATCTTTGTTTCAATAGCTTTCATTAATCAATATACTTCCCTTCTAATACATCTTTTAAATATTTACCATATTGGTTCTTTTTATAAAGCTCACAAGCTTTTTCTAATTCAACTTTAGAAATCCAACCATTCAGATAAGCAATTTCCTCTAAACAAGCAATCTTTCTATGTGAATGTGTTTCTACAGTCTTAACAAAGTTTGTTGCATCTACTAAAGATTCATGTGTCCCTGTATCTAACCAAGTAAATCCTTGTCCTAATAAAGTGACTTCCAAATCACCCTTTTCTAAATAAATCTTATTTAAATCAGTGATTTCAAGTTCACCACGAGCACTCGGCTTAATGCTTTTGGCATAATCTACAACTTTGTTATCATAGAAATATAAACCTGTCACTGCATAATTTGATTTTGGATGTTCAGGTTTTTCTTCAATAGAAATGGCTTTACCATTGTCATCAAATTCAACAACCCCAAATCTTTCAGGATCATCAACATAATAACCAAAAACTGTTGCGCCAGTAGTTTTTGCTGCTGCCTGTTTTAAACGTTTATCCAAGCCATGCCCATGGAAGATATTATCCCCTAAAATCATAGCACAGCTATCTCCATTAATAAATTCTTCACCTAATAAAAATGCTTGAGCTAATCCATCAGGTGATGGTTGCACCTTATATTGTAATTCAATACCGAACTGATGCCCATTTCCTAACAAAGATTCAAATCTTGGCGTATCATCAGGTGTAGAAATAATTAAGATTTCTTTAATCCCTGCGTTCATCAAAATACTTAATGGATAATAAATCATTGGTTTGTCATAAATTGGTAATAACTGCTTACTTGTTACTTGTGTAAGAGGGTAGAGTCTTGTCCCACTTCCTCCTGCTAAAATAATTCCCTTCATATTCATTTTCCTCCGTTATTTACAAGAAAAATATAAACCATGACGTTACGTCATGGTCAATAGTTTTTAATCTTGAAATTCCCATTCTAATGAATATGTATAACATACATTAGGATTAGTTTTTGTAAAAGTGTAAATTATTTGATCATCTGTCTCTTTTACTGTAGCGTCTCCTTCATTGATCATTATAGTTCTGTTCTTATCAGCAAACTCTTTAGATACCACACTAACTTTTTTTGATTTTGGAAAAGCTAACTCTAAAATAATTTTTTCAGTTTTGTGTTTTATATAATATGCTAAATATCTTTCCATTATTTTACCACTGTCTCTTAACGGGGTAGTAATACTATATTCAAATGTTTTATCTTTACTTAATTTCGAATCAAATATAATAGTATAGCTATAGTATTCGCCTATTGGCAAATCCATTGTTATTTTACAATCCTTTCCTATACATTTTGGTGGTTTATTAAACTTATCTCCTGTCCATCTTAATTTTTTATTAATTTGTGTCAGTTCATTACTTAAAACCTTTCCTTTTACATTTGAGGTATATTTTATATTTATTAGATTCTCATTAAATTCTAACTTTGATTCTAATAAAGAATATTCTATAGATTCATATGGAATTTCCTTAATTTCATTCTTTTCTTTCAAAACTGTTTTCGGCTTTACTCCTGTCAATAACTCTAATTCATCTTTATACGGCATACGTGATGAATACAATTCTATATAAGCTTGTCCTATTGCACCATAAAACAAATACATATCTGGTTTTTCTTTTATTTTATATGATATAATATGACTTTTTGCAATTCCAGGATATGGATCAATATAATATATTTTCTTTATTCCTAATTGAAATGCTTTTTTTGAACATAATTCACATGGGCTTGCAGTAACAAATAAGTAACCATTTTGGACAGGTGTTCCACCATATTTTGAGATTTGTAAAAACGCATTTTCCTCAGCATGTAGTGCCCTTGTATATACCTGATTTTTATCACCTTTCATACCATTATAAACATCTTTAAAACAAAACGGATAAGGCATACCATTCATTTCATCAGCAACTTTTTCACATATGCTTTTCATGGAGTTACAAAATTCTTCATTATTGCATTCATATTCACTATATGTAGTTGCATCTTTATTTTTTTGAAAATTAAAAGCATCTCTAAGCGCACATGATACTTGACCTTTTGGTACATCATTCCATCCAACAGATTGTATTGAATAGTCCTCTCTAGTTATCACTGCGCCCACTTGCCTAGATAAGCACCCCGAATTAAATTTAGCATTAAATGCTAACTGCATACATCTTTCAATATGTGAAGGTGTTACAAGCCCAGGATGAAGCATTAAAGCAATATACTTAATTATTTGTTGTGTTAAATCAAAATATTTCCCATCTGATACATTCGAATTATATAAATGTATATTTGCATTTTCAATACATTCTTGAATATTTTGATGATAAAATCTTTCTGATGGATTATTAAATTTTGAAGGATATTCTACTTCATCTAAGTGAGTAATTTTATTTAAATCATAATCTTTCAATCTTGCTCGTCTGTCTTTATCTTCCGTACTAATAGCAATTAAGAAAAAAGAACGATAGCAATCATGTAAATAATGAGCTTCATATGGGTTTCTAATAGCATCAATACATACTCTAACATCTTTATTATCGCCATTTTCAATATTAGTCTTATAATATCTAATAAAATCGATAAGAACAACTATATTTTTTATAAATTGGTTATATTGTCCATCAGTATATATACTTTGAACTGGTTCGCCAGACATTCGTAGATTGTTGCCTAACATTTGCATAAAATAAGTAAAAAAATCATGTTTTATTCTCGTTTTTCCATGCTCTGTATCTACAATTTGATAGCAAGTATAATTATTAAATCTGTTTTTAAAAATATTTTTTGCCTCTTTAATATCCATAGTAAAATATTTAAAATATTTTTTCCAGATTTCCTGATTATCATCTTCATTGGAGTAATGTTTTTTCTTTAATTTGTCAAAATCAAATTTTTTTGCATCATCGAACAATTCTTTCATATCACTTTCCAATTCACTAAATATACTTTCTTTCTCAGGAAGATAAATTGCCTTTTCTTTACACATATTATCTAACCATTGTTTTATATCATTAACATCTTCCTTTAAAGCAAAATATAAAATAATACTACTAACTTCTAAAGAAATAAATGGTACCCACTTATTATCATTGCTCATGTACTGATAATAAATCCTATACTTTCTCTCTTCAGCATCTTTATAATCGTATTCTTTTGGTGTCTTTAAATCAAGGTTATTGAAATTATCCTTTTCTAAAATATTAGCCACTGTTGTACAACCAGAACCTGTTCTCCCCGTTAGTCCCAAAACAATAAAATTTGATTTGCTATCATACATTTCTTCTACCGACTTTTTATATTTCATAATATCCCTCCCTTATATTTATTATACCACTAAGTCAAGAATTTTTAGAAAAATTTTTTAAACAAGCAAACATTCCTGCATCTTTCGTAATTTTCATCTGTTTATTAACCTTTCTTTTCACAAATTTTTGAAAAGACGGGTAGTCTTTAAGGATATATTCACTCTGATTGCCATGACATGATAAAATATAATGAATAATATCGTTATCATCATCAACAAGCAAATAATCATCATGTTTTAACATATCTATATGATGAAAATAAGGCTCTAATTTTTCTTTTCCATTCTCTAAACCAAAGACTTCATATAAAGGCATATTGGATAATGTAATTTTTGGATTATATTCTTTCACTAAATCAGTGATTTCTTTCATATGTTGTGAACCATAGGTACTACAATAAAAAACACCACCATTTTTTAAAACACGTTGCACTTCTTTCAAAACTGTTTTGATATCTTGGACATAAAATAATATATGGTTTGCAATAACAACATCAAAACTTTGATCATTATATGGAATATGATGACAATCAAAACATTGATAATCCACTTGCTGAATACAGGATAAATTGTTTTGAGCATCTTCTAGCATTCCTAAAGAAATATCAGATAATATCAGATCAATATGAGGAATATGTTTTTGGTTCATCTTCCATAGTTGACCATTTCCACAACCAACCTCTAATACTCTCATACCATCTTGAAGATGGTATTGTTGAAATAACCATTCAAACCAAGATACAGGATTCATGGAATATTTTTCATGTAATTGAATACGAATATTAATATTAGTTGAATTCTTATACTGTTCTAAAAGATCTTTTTCTAATGTTTGGAAATGAATTGTTGTCATAATCTTTTCCCAATCTATATCCTGTGTCTTGGAAATATATTGTTCTGTCTTGTCTAAAGAATCTTTAATAACGAGTAGATTTTCAATTTTCTGTTCAATCATTTTCTTTTGTAAAGATAAAGATTGCTGTAAAGAGATATAACTATCATTAACAGTCATTGAAAAGATCTCATCTAATGAAAATCCAAGATATTTCAATGATAATATTTTTTGTAGTTTAATAAAATCTTTATCTGTATATAGCCGATAACCATTTTCTGCTATTTTTGTAGGTTTCAACAAACCAATCTTATCATAATATCTAATTGTTCTGATAGAAAGATTTGCCATTTTCGCAAACTCTCCTGTCTTATAATATTTTGTCATATTCATTCATCCTTATTATGTCTATACTTAATTTAAGTATAATTTGATTATAAAAAACTTTCAATATTTAAGAAAAAAATCACCTCATAATGAAGTGATTATTCATAAGCTCCTTTAATTAAACCTTTATGTTTTTGATACTTCGTCATAATTGTATACATGATACAATAAATGACAAGTGCTGCCAAGATGCCTAACAGTGCCCCACTCGTATCAATCAAACAATCTGTAAAGCTCGCTCCTCTTCCATCTACAAACATCTGATGAAACTCATCCGAAAGAGCATAAAGAAAACAGAATAAAGCTGTTAGAAACATTCTTAATGTCATGCTCATATTAAATGTAAATAAAACAATCATCACATTAATACTTAATATAAAGTAAATACTCATATGAGCTAATTTTCTAAAAAACAATTCTATCAGTGCATAATGTTCTGGTGTGATGGATATCGACAAATCTTTTCCAGTAAAATGATATACAGCTTTATTAAAGACTTGAACACAGAAATCACTGAGTTCGTGTGATGATACACCTGTATCCATTGAAAATCTAAAAATAACAATCATCCATATTAATGTTGTTAAAATGGCGATAACTCTTAATCTGACTTTAACTTTGGGATTCATAATATCCCTCCTACCTTGATAGCATTATAATTATCTTTATAAAAAATATCAAGGCTGATTATAAAAATATATTACTCTGTTATACTAAAAGAAATATTTTCTAAACTGTCTATAAATTTGTCTACAGGCATTTACATCACTAGGTGTAGATGAAACGGTAGACTGATAACGTGAATCATCAAAGAAAATAACTACAGGATGTTTATTCTTCTCTCCTTTCACATCTATTCCCCAATTTTTCAATTTATAAATACTCCCACCATCTAATAGCTGTTTCGAAATATGATCAAGATATTCCTCCCTTGTTCCTTCTTTAGGATTTTGTTTTAAAATATCTCCTAATATCTCAATATCCAAATCTCCTGTATTTTTCTTTTTCACATCATCTTCTAACATATCTAATAAAACATCTTTTTGTTCTGACTGATAAAATTCTTTTAATTCTCCTTTTGCCAGTAAAGCATATTGATATTGTGAAGATAATTCTTCTTCAATCTGATCATTTTGCATCTGCAAAAGCATGACTTCATTTTCTAATTTCTCAATCAACTGAACATAACGTTCCTTTTCATCTTCCAACTTTTTCATTTGTTGATCCAACTGAAAAATCATTTCTTTTTCATAATCATTGGCCTGTAGTCTTAAATCTTCCAAATATTTTTTTTGTAAACAATGAAAGTCATAACGTTCTCCATATTGTCTTTGCTTTAAAAAAGATGCTAGATTATGTAATACACGTTGTTGTAATAAATCCTGTGATTCCTTTTTAGAAAAACGATAGATTTTATAATCATTATTCAAATAGTAAATGGCAAGCTTTCCATATTGAGGTACCATTTGACAATGTTTTTGCAGCAGTTCATGTATTTCACTATTGTCTTCATATAAGACATGTGCAATTCCTCTCAACTGATGTGCCAAATAATCAGGATCCACAATCTGTAAATAGTTAATATAAACAATCGGTAATCGATGCGAAGAGGACAGCCATTGATTAACCATCTGATAATTCTCATCACAAATCTTTAAAGCCTGATTTGTGATTGGTAATATGTCGTCTTTCCATAATCCTTTTTCTATACCAGCATCAATATAACGATAGCCTTCTTGACTCCCATCATTATGTATACATAAACATCCATCTTCTTCATTATAAATGAATTCAAGACGCTGCTTCATCTGCACAACAACACTATGATCTTTTGGATATTGATAAATCTGTAATCGATCCTTGGCAATTCTCTGTTTCGTTAAATCAATATCATCTTCAATCTGATAGACTTCAAACAAGGATGCTATCCATTGAGAAATGGGCATTTTCTCTTTGTATTCAAGATAAGTCGAAAATGATTTCATAACTGACCTCCATTCGTATTTAAAATTGATAAAAGAATATCTAAACGTCGATAAATTTCATGGGTTGAATCAAGATTCATAGCTTTTTGACGAATGTATTGCAGTAAACATTTTTGATAAGGCACAACTTTACTCATATCATCAATACTTAATAAAGGTGATGCATAAGCCTCTTTCATCTTCACCAGTTTCTGGTTTTTCTTCTGTTCTTTGTGCTGTTCTTGTAATAACATCTCATAAAGATTTTTCAGTTCATCAACTTCCTGCTGTTGTCTTTGTATTTCTTTTTCAAACTCTTCCTGATATTCCTTTGTATTTTTTATTGTTGATGTCTGTTGAGAATAAATCTGCTTTTGATATAGCTGTTCATAAGAAGGCATGGAATCCTGATATTTGTGTATCATCTCATTTCGCAAGATTTCATTGATTTCATAAATCTGATATTGATAACGTCTTTTTTTAGAAAGCATATAAGTACGCTTACGATAATCAGGATAAATAATCTCAATACATCCCTCTTCTTTTTGCTTTGAACAATAACAAACATGTGCCAAACCTAAAACTTCTCTAGCCAATCGATGAGCACTCAACAAACGTGTTCTCATATAAATAACAGGCATTTGATATTGATTCTTTTGATCTTCCTCAATACTTTCTACTGGATAAGCTTTCTCCGACATAGGAAGAATATCTTTTTGAATATAAGCTGACTGAATAATATTTCTAAATAATGCTGGTATAGATACCGCCGATATATATTGTGATTCATTAGATGTTTCTTTAGAAAAACGCAAATGAATTTTTTCTTCCTGACAGTCATAAATCACTTCTACAATAAAATGCGTATTTTTATAATTATCTTTTGTTGAAAAATAAATCGTGAAATATCGTTCAGCAAATAATTGAATCTTCAAGTATTTAGATTCAATCTGATATTCAAAAGGAAACTGATGAGGACGACTGAGACCATCCATCTTATTTTTAGAATGTTCCAGCCAATCCAATAGCATATCTATTAAGATATCCTGTGTCATCTGATGTGTTTTCAAAACAGTATAATAACAAAGCATAGTCCTCACTCCTTTTTATAAGTATATCACAGTTCATACCAAATAAAGACACTTTTTTGTGCTCCATTATATTGAAATCAAAAAATTCTACAACAAAAGTCATTAGCTTTCATTATAGAATTCTTCTATTTATTATTTATTCATACAAAATATCTTATGAGTGAACCAATTTGTAAAATTCATCATAATTTATATTCATTACTATATATTTCTGTATCTTTTTAATCTGCGAATCATTACATCCTTTGACCCACTCAAAATCCATTCCTGGAAACTTATTCAACAAGATTTCAATTATTACTTTTATACGTCCTTGTTTTTCTCCTCTCTTTTCACCTTGTTCCACTCCAAGTTTTTTTCCTTTCTCTTCTGCTCTCTTTTCTCTTCTTCTCAATGCCTCATAATACATGTCCTCTGGTTTTTGACACATCAGATCATGCATCAGTTTCCCTAATGACGTTTCATCCTGTATGTTGGCATTGATATAGATGATATGAACCTTATCGTCAAATAAGCTTTCACCATCTATGTATC
>CALUZM010000075.1 GCA_944325245.1 uncultured Massilimicrobiota sp.
AAATCTGACAACGGAATTTGGAAAAGAATTAAAGAGACAGAGAAGCATACAGGTTGAAGGAGCATTTGGAGTCATCAAGCAGGACATGAAATTCACAAGATTCACGAGAAGAGGACTGAAAAATGCAAGAATGGAATTTCTCATTGTATGTCTGAGCTATAATTTAAGGAAATATCATAAATATCGCCTGAAAAGGGAGAAGGAAGAAAGGGAGAAATTGCTTCTCAATTAAAAAGATATGCACATGAAAAAAACAAATTTTGAGCGATATAGGGATATTGCGCCCAAAAACAGAGAAAACAGAAGAAAAATCAACAAAAATATTGCATCTTGAGATCAGAAGAAGAGAGAAGATGTTTTTTTATTGCCTAAAAACAAAAAAGAAAAGAGCTGAAACAAAATCAACTCTTTAAAAAGTTATTTCGTTACAGCCTCTTTTCGTTCTTTTTATAAAGGAGTTATTTATGTCACTTTATTCAGAATATTTACGAAGATATATACATGAAAACAATATTAAGGTTGCTTCTTTGATAGAGTATTTACATATTGATAGATCAACAATGTATAAAATCATTAATGGGAAACGAAATCCATCAAACAAAGAACTTGTTGATAATATCGCTTATTTTTTTAAATTATCGCCTCAAGAAAGGCAAAAATATTTTTATTCATACTACTGTACTCTTATTGGGGAGAGGAGATATAGACAGTATAAAGAAATTGAAAGTTTCTTGTTACACTATAAGATTCCACAATATTTAAAATGGGAAGGAATATCTCATGATAAAGATAATAAAATGAAGGACATAATTGTCATTAAAGGTAAGGAATCTTTAAATTATTATATGCAATACTTATTAGAACAGGAATTATTGTTGGAGCATCCTCAAATTTATTATATAGGACAAAATCAGTATGATTTTTTATTGGATTTTTTGATGAATGTTGGCTATACACATGAATGTTTTTCACTCTATCAAATTTTATGTTTAGATAATCAAAATGAAATGATGATGAAAAATATGCAGGAAATAGAAAAATCAATCTTACTGTCTAACCATATTCCTCATTATTTTCCTAGATTTTATTATGATAATACATGTTCGCATTTTGGGAATATGAATCTTTTTAATCATATGTTGGTATGCTCATGTGGAGGAATCACTTTTACTGATGATTTTCAATATGGCTTGTTTTATACACAAAAAGAGGTTATTGATTTTTTGATGAATATCTATTACCAATATGAAATGGAGACACAACCATTAATAGATATTGTCACTTCTTTAGATGACCAATATGAAGTTGTTGGACAACTGATTATGAAAGAAAAGATAGAAGAGGGATATTTTTTGTCTAAAGAACCTTGCCTAGTAGCGTTGATTGATAAAGATATGTTGATGAAATATGTTCAACCAATTTTAAAAGAAAATCAGAATTTATATATACAACTTCAAGAATATATTGAAACTGTTCAAACATTTATTAATAAGGATAAAATTTATTATTATATGACTCTATCTGGCATTCAAAACTTTATAGAAACTGGTCGTGTACAAGAATTTCCTGAATATTGTTTGAAAACAGTAGATTTAAAGGATAGATTTGCTTTGATGCAAAGATTAAAAGAGCAAATAAAATCTGGAAATGTCAAGATTTTGACGGAAAAATATGAAAAAATGAGTGAAAATCTTCATATCTTTGTGACACCTGTATTTGGGTATATATTATTATCGGATTATCAAAGTTCTTTAAAATATATCAATTTTAAAGAGCAGAGTATCATTGAACAATTATTCGATTATATGAAGCTTTTACAAATAGAAAACTTATATGAAGATATTATTGTGAATCAAGAACAATCTTGTCGTTTTATTGATGATATGATTAGATATTATAATAAAAAAGAGTTATCTTAGAAAAATGATATTTATAGATTTCATTTTTTAAATAACTCTTTTTATTTGTTAACCCATGTCGATATAATTTTTTGTTTTGATGCGTTTATAGACTTGAAAAGCTGTTGATGAGATCAAGATAGCTAAAGCTAGAGAAATACTGATTCCTAAAGTTGATAAGAAACTTTCCATAAATAAATCATTCATTCCTTGAACAGCATATAGCATTGTATAATAAATACCACTTCCAGGTACTAATGGGAAACATCCAATAATAATGAAAATTGTTGCAGGTGCTTTAAAAACTCTCGCCATGATTTCTGATAACAATGAAACACATAACATAGCGATAAAGCTCTGTAAGAAAATATTATCTAATGATGCAAAAACTAAATAAACAAACCATCCTAAAGTTCCTAGAAAAGAACCTATCAATGAAAAACGTATGTTTTTTTGAATTCTAAAGATAAAGGTGAAACCAAAACATCCTATAAAGGCAGATAAACATTGTATAAATCCTTCCATGTTAGACTCCTTTCAAGACCATCATCATAATTCCCACACCAATGGCAATGCTGGCAGCAAGTAAAATAGCTTCAATCATACGGGAAAGTCCTGAGACGAAATCTCCTCCGATGATATCTCTTAAACTATTTGTAATGGCAATACCGGGAACCAATAACATTAATGTTCCAGTAATAACAGATTGCTGGTTGGTGATGAATTGTGTTTTTTGGGCAATAATCGCAATGCTGGCCAAAACCATACTAGAAAGAATTGTACGAACAATGACGTTGACATCAAGTCTTTCTAAAAGATAGATAAAATAATATAAAATCAAGCCAATCAATGCAGAAACAAGCATTTCAGTGAGATGTCCACCAAAAAAGGCACAAAACATAGCTGCAGATACAACGTATCCAATCAATATTAAACGATAGTTCAGTTTTTCAGATTCTATTTTATGGATGATTGTTTTGATTTCATCTAAAGTCAATTCCTGATTACTGATTTGACGGACAAGACAATTTAATTCATATAAATGATCTAAATGTGTACGATTGCTACGAGAGCGTCTTGAAGATTGATAAGGTGTTCCGTCATGGAGTGTTAATGATAATGTAAAATAAGAAGGAATAGCAAAAACTTCTATATCCTGAAAACCAAATCCTTCACACATTCTTTTTAATGATTCTTCAACACGATAAATTTCTGCACCATGTTTTAAAAGAAGTTGACCAATTTTATTAATTTGTTGGAGAATTTCTAATTCATTCATGTTTTCACCTCGCAATAAACAGTTATAACATAAATCTTATGAAATTTCATCATGAAATGAATCAATTAGGGGAATATGTGAAAATTCTTCGTGTATAAGTGTTTCTGGCGAAGATGATAATAATGATAATAAACGTGTAGCCTTGAGTTCAATATCTAAAGCAGGGTGGTGATGACGGGCAAAATTGGTCACTAAGACATAGGCACATGTTTTTTTGATGCGAGATAAATATTCTCTTCCTTTTTGATTCATAGCCAAAATACGCAAATAGTCAACATTTATGGCGTTTTTGATATCTTCTTTTGTGTTTTTCATTAAAATGTGAATCAGCATTCTTGAAATACGAGGACGTGTATATCTTTTAGAAGATAAGCAATCAATGAATTCTTCAATCGTTGAACAGTTCGAAATATGTTTATATAATAAATGTTCTAAACCTTCTTCTACCATATGATAGTTTTTAAGCTCTTTTAGTGATGATGTCAGAATCTGATAACGTAAATATGGAAAAAAATCTTGGAGCTGATAGATTTCATTTTGATAGAGATGAGGATGAGGTAATGTATGAGCGTATTCCTGATGGCTAAAAATAGCTTTTCTAATTGCAGAAGCACTGGCAATATTATTTAAATCAAGTCCATGATAAGTGTTGGTCCTTTGTAGACAATGGGGTGTTATAGGATATTGATGAGCGATAATTTCTTTCACATAACTGAGTCCTAAAAGATCATTGGGTGTTCGAATTTCTTTGCCCATAATATGCGAAAGAGCCTGATTACAGGCATCAGCATAACGTAAACCTGATTTCATAGCATTTTTAACATATGCATCATAGGTTTGCTGGTGTGTGAAAATTGTTGTTGCAATATCAATAAAAGTCGAAATGCGTCCATCTTCACTTCCAAAACAGATATCAGTAACTCCAATAGCAGCCAGTAATTCAATAGCACCTTTCGCAAAATAATCAGCACTTTGACAGGCATAGACAAAAGGAAGCTCAATGACTAAATCCACACCAAATTCGATGGCCAGCTGACTACGTTTCCATTTATCAATGATAGCCGGTTCACCTCTTTGAACAAAGGATGAAGACATCACAGCAATTGTATAATCAAACTGATCCAATGATTTTGCTTTTTGAATATGATAAATATGTCCATTATGAAATGGATTGTATTCAACGATTAATCCTAGTACTTTCATATGTTTAACCTCCTTGAGATAGTTTAGCATAGTTTGAGAAATAAACATAGTTTTACTTGAAAAGATAAGAAATATTCAACGAAAAATTTAAAATTCAATTGACATATTTCTGACTTTTATATATAATTGGCTATGCGATGTAAAGGGTGATTTTCTTGAAATGGAATTTACAATGGATTATTAAACAGAAAGATGGATGTTTTCATTTTGACGAAACATTGAATTTTCCACCTGAAATGTTCCATAATTTATCCCAAATTAATGGATTGAAAGATATTCGTGTTGAGGGAGATGGTCGTTTGGATATGAGAAATCATCAATTATACGTTGATTTTCAAATTCATGGACTCATGATTTTACCATGTGCCATATCTTTGGAAGATGTCGATTATCCATTTGAGATTGAATCAAGTGCTATATTTGCTTTTTATAAACCTCAAGAAAATGAAGAGGTTATTGAAGTCAAGAGAAACACTGTTGATTTGACACCTGTTGTTTTTCAAGAAATTATGATGGAAGTTCCTATGAGAGTTGTTAAAGAGGGGGCTTCTTTGAAAACAGAGGGTAACGGATGGAAAGTATTAAGTGAAGAAGATGAACGTGAGGATGAGGATTATATTGATCCTCGTTTAGCGAAGCTTAAAGATTATTTTAAGGATAAGGAATAAGGAGGTGTACCTATGGCAGTACCACAAAGAAGAGTTTCTAAAACAAGAAGAAACAAAAGAAGAACACATGACAAGTTAACAGTACCAGCTGTAGTTGTTTGCCCTGAATGTGGAGAATATAAATTATCTCATAGAGTATGCAAACATTGCGGAACTTACAACGGACAAAAAGTGTTATAAAAACTGCCCCTTATTTCAAGGGCTTTTTTTATGCATAAATACAAATAAGAGAATAGCAATTTCAGATTTTTTAGTTACTAATAGATATATAAAAATAGGAGAATTCTCATATTATTGTTTTCATCAATAGTATAAGAATTTCTCCTTGTCAGTATAACACTAAAGTCAAAAAGAATCGATTTGAGCTGTTCTCTTTTTTATTATTTAAGTTGTTGAATAAAGTTCTGAGGAAAGAGTTCATAAAAAATAGTTGAGTGCATATCCCCTTGAGGATCTTGCCAACTATTGTATTGAATATCATATTTTTTAAAACCAAGTTTTTCATAAACATGTTGAGCACGAAGATTATTCAAATCTGTACTTAAAATAATTTTTGAATAGCCCATATGAAATAGTTCTTGAATAAATAATGTGAGTATGTTTTGACCTAATCCATGATTTTGCATATTTATTTCACATATTTTGATACCAATTTCAATTGCGTCATCAAACGGGAAAAAGCACATTTCTCCAATTGGCTGATGTTTATATTCAATAATAAGGCGTTGTTTATAATTTTTGAGTTCTTCTTGTAGTTGTTCTTTAACTTTTTGAATTGTTGTATTGATACCATTTGGAAATCCGGCATGAGCCATCACTTTTCCGTCATTCCACCATTGTGTAAGAATAGAAACATCCTTTTCTTTGGCATCACGAATCAGTATATCTTGATAAATTATTTTCATTTTCTACTATAAGAAATGTTTTGATTATTTCTTTCTTCTGCGATTTTTTCTTGTCGCAAGAAGACCTTCTTCTCTTTCGCGATAATCTAAAAAACTTCCTAAATCAAAAACTGTATAATTTTTTTGAATGAGTTTTTTACATGCTTTTTCACTAATTGCTTTATTAACTGCATAAATAAAATATTTTTTACTTTTATCAGGATAATTTTCCTCAAACCTATCTATAAGACGTAATGGGAAACATTCTGCACCTGCAATATGCAAATCGTCATAGTCTTTTAATTCATCTACACAGATAATTGTGATTTGATCAGGACTTTTTTCGTATTGACGAAATCCTTCATTAATATCTATTTTTTTAATATCTATTTTTTTTCCAAAACCAAACATATCTTTCTCCTCCAATACCTAACTATAATATCATTATTTCTTTCTTTTTTCTATTGCTTTTCTATATTTTCTGTGTTATTATTACATGGCAAAATCAATTGGCCTGTTGGAGAAACGGTTAACTCACATGCCTTTCACGCATGCATTCACGGGTTCGAATCCCGTACAGGTCACCATATAGGGGCGTGGTTCAATGGTAGAGCATCGGTCTCCAAAACCGTGGACGCGGGTTCGATTCCTGCCGCCCCTGCCATGAGAAAGTAAGAGCGATTTATCGCTCTTTTTTTTGTTCAATGAGTTATATAAAATAATGAAGTTGATCGCAAAAGAATATCTACCTGTGGAGGAAATATATTCGTCATTTGAAGAATATGCTATAATATTCCTTAAGGAAGTGAGATATTATGAATACAAAAGGATTTGGCTATTGTGGGTTAGCTTGTGATTATTGTCAAGATACTCCAGGTTGTGTAGGTTGTAAAAAAGGCGGATGTCCTGAAAAAGATTCTTGTAAAAACTATCAATGTTGCACATCTCAAAATTATCAGTATTGTTTTGAATGTCCGGATTTTCCATGCCAGGATAGTATTTTACATAAGTTAAGAGTGAGAACATTTTGTCAATATATTCAAAGATATGGAGAAAAAGATTTAAAAAAGCATTTAGCAGACAATCATAAAAAGGGAATTAAATATCATTATAAGAACAAGCATATAGGAGATTATGATCAGTTTGATACGGAAGATGAGATTATAGAGTTTATAAGAAATGGGAAAAAATGATTATAAACAATTCATTCACATTGTATGAATACATCTTATCTTGAAAAAGATATCAATTCTTATAATTTTTATTGCTTTTGTATTTTATCGTAATATCTAAGTTATAGATGAAGAATCTTATGTGAATACTCGTATGAGTATGAGAGAAGTTTTTTGAAAAGTGAAGTCAAACATATATGATGAACAAAGATGAAAGGATGATCAATAGATGAAAAGAAAACTCAAAATTGCATTTGTGTGTGTTCATAATTCATGTCGTAGTCAGGTAGCTGAAGCATTAGGGAAAAAGTTTATGGGTGATCAATACGATTTCTATTCATGTGGAACAGAATTAAAGCCTCAAATTAATCAAGATGCTGTCAGATTGATTAAAGACATGTACCAAATTGATATGGAAAAAGATCAATATAGTAAATTAGTCCAGGATATTCCTCAAGTGGATATTGCTATTTCTATGGGATGCAATGTGAGTTGTCCATATATAGGGAAAGATTTTGATGATAATTGGCATTTAGATGATCCTACTGGGAAAAGTGATGATGAGTTTATAAAAGTTATAAAAGACATTGAAGAAAGAATAAAATCGTTACAATATTAAAGAATGTAAAGATATCAATAGAATGATAATGTAGATAAAAGGAGATAATGATGGACAAATATTTAGAAATAAAAAAAGAGTTTGAAGCCAATGAAGATAAAGATAATGCTATATCTATGTCAAAGTATATGAGAAATCTATTTTCCTTTTATGGATTACCTGCTTCAAAAAGAAAAGCTATCTATAAAGAATTTATGAAGAATGAGAAGAAACAAAAAAAGATTGATTGGCATTTTCTAGATTTATGTTACGAAGATGAACATAGAGAATTTCAATATTTTGTTTGTGATTATTTGATGGTGATGAACAAATATTTAAGCTATGAAGATATTCCAAAAATCAAAAGATATGCAAAAATCAAACAGTGGTGGGATACCATAGATAGTTTAGATAGAGTCATTGGAGAAATTGGACTGAGAGATGAGAGAGTCAATGCTTTGATGTTAGAATGGTCCCAAGATAAGGATTTTTGGATCAGAAGACTCGCTATTGATCATCAATTATGCAGAAAAGAAAAAACAAACCCAGCCCTATTAGAACAAATCATAGTGAATAATTTTGGAAGTGATGAGTTTTTTATAAATAAGGCTATTGGTTGGGCTTTAAGAGATTATTCTAAGACTAATCCTGCATGGGTCAAAGAATTTATAAATAAATATGAAGGACAGATGAATAAATTAAGCATTAAGGAAGCAAGTAAATATATTTAATAAATAAAGATTGATGTGAGTATGGAAAATGTTTTCAAAGAGAAAATGGCAGATGATAAGGAGAATAGAAATGATGAATATATTGATTGTGGAAGATAATACTGATATTAATCATATGATTAAGAATTATTTGATGAAAGCTGGATATCATTGTGAACAGGCTTTTTCTGGTACAGAAGCGTTGATGTATTTTCAAATGAATACATATGATCTGATTATTTTAGATTTGATGTTACCAGGAATGACTGGAGAATCTCTTTTAGAAAATATACGTCAAAGTTCTGATTTGCCTGTCATTATTTTAACTGCTAAAGATACATTAGATAGTAAAGTTGAAGTCTTGGGTGCAGGAGCAGATGATTATCTTTGCAAACCATTTGAACTGGAAGAACTTTTAGCACGAGTACAAGTCCAATTAAGAAAAAGAAATAAAAACAATTATGAGAATATAACATTTAAGAATTTGATTCTCAATCAATCTCTTTATGATGGATTTATTGATCATCAACCCCTTCATTTAACAAAACATGAATATTTGATTTTAGAACTTTTGATGAAGAATATCAAAAGAGTTTTTACCAAACAGGAAATTTATGAATATGTATGGAATGATGATTATTATGGTGATGATAAGACTATCAATGTTCATATTAGCAATATTAGAAAAAAGATAAAACAATATACTAATGATGAATATATCAAAACAGTGTGGGGTATTGGATTTAAAATGGCTGAATAATATTCAGTTTTTTTCTTTATACTTTCTTTATATTTGCTTGGCACTTTTTTTAACTTTGATTTTTATAATCATAATTGTATGAAGGAGGTATCATGATATGGAAGAAAACGTATTGGAGCTTTATGATTTATGTAAAACATATAAAGATACAAAAGCTGTATCTCATCTGAATATGAACATTAAAAAGGGTGATATATATGGCTTTATTGGGAAAAATGGTGCAGGGAAATCAACAACATTAAAAATGATTACAGGTTTGATTTTTCCAACATCTGGTGAAGTCAAGTTGTTTGGTGAAGAACGCAATGCATTGACGTCTCGAAGAATCGGATCATTGATTGAAACGGCTGGATTATATCCAAATCTTTCGGCTTATGACAATATGGAGTTAAAAGCTATTGCAATGGGGATTGATAGTAAAAATAAAATCAATGAGTTGTTAAGTTTGGTAAGACTTGATGCAAAGAGTAAGAAAGTTGTGAAAAAGTTTTCGTTGGGTATGAAACAACGATTAGGAATTGCTTTGGCACTATTAGGAAATCCAGATTTGCTGATATTAGATGAACCTATTAATGGTTTGGATCCAGAAGGAATTAGAGAAGTGAGAGAAATTATTCAATATCTGAACGATACGAAGAAAATGACAATCATTATCAGCAGTCATATATTAGGAGAGCTCAGCAAGATTGCCACGAAATATGGAATCATTCGAGATGGTCATGTGGTAGAAGAAATCACAGCTAAAGAATTGGATAAACGCTGTAGAAATTATTTGTCATTGAAAGTCAATCAGGCGGAAAAGGCTATACCTTTGCTTGAAAAGAATTTGAATATAAAAGACTATACTGTTCATGAAAATAATGAGATATGGATTTATGATAATGTGAAAAGTTCTGATGTTTCAATGCAGCTTGCACAAAATGGTGTAGAAGTTAATCAAATTTATTATCAAAAACAGGATTTAGAATCTTATTTTCTAAAGAAATGTGGAGGTGAACAATCATGATTAATATGATAAAATCTGATATCAAAAGATTACTGAAAAGTAAAGGTTTCTGGTTTTCTTTAGTTATATTCATTTTCATTTATGTTATATCGATTTTTATGCAAACTTCAGCACAGGAAACAGGCACATTTTCTCCAACAAATAGTGCACCAGAACCAGGATTTTATATTTCTATTGATATCGTGGTCAAATCATTAAATTCTTTTGCAACAATGTTTGGTCATTCTTTTGGCACTTTAATTTTAGGTATCTACTTGGCTATCTTTGTATGTAATGAATACAGCAGTGGTTATATTAAGAATGTTGTGACTTTACCTAATGGTAGACTTACAATCATTATTTCAAAAATTGTTGTAGCGGCATTTATTGATTTCATTATTATTTTATTATGTTATGGAATTGGCTTGATACTTGGTCATATCCTTATCGATGGGTTTATTGTTGAATCTATGGATGTTCTACTGAAATCTTCAACAGTCATGTTCGTTATGACTTTAGCGTTGTTTAGTCTGATTATTGTTATAACAACTGTATTTAGAAATAAAATAGCAGGTATCATTTTGGTATTATTAATTTCATCAGGTATGTTACAGCCTTTTTTGACATCATTATTTGATTTCATTCATCTATCATTTTTATCAGAGTATACATTATCTTCGCTTTTTTTAAATAGTGCTTTGGTGGAAGA
Source organism: uncultured Massilimicrobiota sp. (assembly GCA_944325245.1). Lineage (GTDB taxonomy): Bacteria > Bacillota_I > Bacilli_A > Erysipelotrichales > Coprobacillaceae > Allocoprobacillus. The sequence goes on from CALUZM010000075.1 coordinate 10,867, forward strand.
GAATAATATTATCAAAGTCATTTTCACTTCTTTGTGCTATGTCATAGTTTATAATGCTATAAGTATAGCTATTACGCAAAAGAGAGATATTTAAATAAAAATCAATTGATAATTGTTAATGATAGTGAAGTTATCTATTTTATAGTATACTTGTTATATAAATTGATTATCTATGGAGGTGTTAGGGTATGATGGTGTTATGTCTTGTTTTTGGAATAATGACTGTTATAAGTCTGATATCTCTTTTTATTTTTTTAGGTGATATAAAAGATATGCTCAAACAAATTGATTATAAGAATAAGACCAATAGTCATTTTGAGATTTCTACTCAAAGTAGTCTTCCTTCCATCAAAAAACTACAGCTGGAAATCAATGAGCTTTATGAAAATATCAATGAAGTTGAAGAACGAGCCTCTAAAAAAGAAAAAGAAATGAGAACACTGATGTCGGGTATATCTCATGATATAAGAACACCTCTGACAAGTATCAAAGGCTATCTGAAACTGATAGAGGAAGCCGATGATGATCAAGAAAGAAAAAAATATTATGATATTGTTGAATATAGGTTGGATACATTAGGGTCAATGCTGGAAGATTTATTTGTCCATTCAAAGATAAGTGATAGCGAATATGAATTAAAAAAAGAAAGTGTTGAAATATTTCCAATAATTTGTAAGGTCGTGGCATCATTTTATGATGATTTCGAAAAGAAAAATATAGAGCCCATCATTCATTTTTCAAATGAACACTTGAGAGTCAAGGCCAATCAGGATATGTTGATCAGAATGATTCATAATCTGGTCAATAATGTATTAAAGCATGGTTGTGATGACTTTGAAATTAAAGAAATAGATAACAAGATCTTCTTTATCAATAAAGTACAAAATTGTGAACAAATTGAAGTCGATCGCTTATTTGATAGATTCTATCAAGCAGATTTATCAAGACATCAGAATTCTACTGGATTAGGGTTGTCAATTGTGAAACAGATTGCTGAAATTCACGGTTGGTCTATTAATGCCTGTATAGAAGATAATAAGTTAACGATTATGATAGATATGAAATATGATGATAGATGAGATGATTTATAATTTTATAGAGATAACTATATTGATATTGACAATAGGAAGCCTATGGGTGTATTATAAGGGGCTGTAACGAAATAAATATTCATAAGGTCACCTAAAAAAGAAAACGACAGTGAATATCGTTAATGATACTCG